>NZ_MVAB01000001.1:600000-900000 GCF_002026305.1 Vagococcus martis
TATACAAAAAAGTTATGATATCGCAAAAAAATTAATGGCTTTTAAAAATGATTCGACTCACTCTATTTATCAACCTGATGACTATTATTTTGAACTATTTATCCATGAGCAAATACATAGTGACACGGCTAATCAGCTGATAAATCATTACCTTGGACCATTAATTCAAGCAGATAGAAAAAAAGACAGTCAGCTACTAGATACATTAGACCGTTATCTATCCAATAATCAAAATTTAGCTAGTGCTTCACGTGAATTATTTATCCATCGCAACACACTTTTATATCGAATTGAAAAAATAGAATCTCTTTTATCCCATTCTTTATCTGATAATGAATACACCTTTTATTTACAATTTGCTTTATATTTATTAAAGAAAACAGACATCAAAACATAAGAAAAAAGCACTCAAAATCGAGTGCTTTTTTCTTAGTTTGTCTCTAGATAGGATATATTATTCTCTTTACAGTAATCAACAAATCCTCTTGTCCGTTCACCATAATTTGTAATTGTTTTATCTGTCGTTCTAGTGATAATTAGCAAACAACTAGCTCCACTATCAACAAGTTTTCTAGCTGCTAATCGCCCTCCCATATAATTATCTGAGGAGACACACGGAATGGTTTCTGATATCTGTTTTTCAATTGACACAATAAGGAGATCATTTATTAGATTTTCCGAAAAATCACTATATGAAATCGTAATAATTCCAGCAGCTTTTTGTTCACGACTCATTTGTATATATTCTAATTCTTCTTGAATATCATTATTTGACGTACATAGAATCATTTTAAAATTAGCTTTTTTTAATGCTCGTTGCATCTGATAAGTTAACTCAGCAAAAAAAGGTGTCTGTGTTGTAGGAACAATAAAGATAACCAAGTTAGAGCGATTCATCTTTAATTCTCTCGCTGTATTATTCGGAACATATCCTAACTCATCTATTGCTTCTTGAATTTTTTTTGAGAGGCTTCTTTGACTCGCACTCCATTGACATAATTTGACACTGTTCCTCTTGATACGCCAGCTAATTTTGCCACATCATTCATTGTTGGCATGAGTTAATCCTCCTTAAAAAAATACTAATCCCATTCTACCAAATCTGATTAGTAATATCATGTTATTTTACTATTTGACGAATAAAACACTAGAAAAGATTCCCTTTCTAGTGTTTAAATTTTTTATTAGCATATAAATAAAATGGAATTCCTAATGCTGTTAAACCTAATCCTATAATCACAAGTGATAGTTGGTTAATTAGCGTCATAGATAGAATAAAGATTCCACCGATTATTGACACGATTGGGACAAATGGATACAAAGGAACTTTGTATGGTCTTGGTAAATCTGGTTCTGTTTTTCTTAGTTTAATGACAGCAAAAAAGACTAACGTATAAAAAATCCAGATAACAAAAACCAACATATCTGTTAAAATATCAAATCCACCTAATAACATCATAACAACTGCTACTACTAACTCAAAAAATCCAGCAATAAAAGGCACTTTATTACGATTTAATTTTGCTAATTGATTTGAGTATGGTAATTGTTTATCTAATCCCATCGTATAAGGGATTCTCATACCAGTCATGGTGTAGCCATTAATTGAACCGTATACAGAAATTAGGATTCCGATTGTGACGAGTTTTCCACCAAAGTCACCAAATATTTGTTTTGATACATCCATCGCAGCATTTTCATTCCCTGCTAATGCTTCGATTGGTAAACTTTTTAAATAAACAAAGTTAACTAATAAATAAATCACCATAACACCAAACAATCCACCGGCTATTGATCTTGGTAAATCTCGCTCAGGATTTTTTAACTCTCCTGAAATATTTCCCACATGAATCCAACCATCGTATGCAAACATGGTAGCAAGAAGTCCTGCTCCTAACGCTGGGAAAAAACCAGATGCTTGTGGTCCTGCGGTTACAGGAAAAAGACTAACGTCAACTTCTCCTTGTCTTAATAGACCAAAAATAACAATTAAAGCAAGTGGTATTAACTTACAGACCAATGTGATTGATTGAAAAATCCCACTAGCTCTTGCTCCTAAAAAATTAATCAACATAATGGAACCACCGACTAAAATAGCTATTGGTACAATCACTGAGTTGGATAAACCAAATAAGTTTTTAAACTGGGTACCGAATATAATAGAAAGAGCTGCGACGTTGGCTGGAAAATAAATAATGATTAATGCCCATCCTAATAAAAAGCTCCATAACTTACCATACGCCCGTTCAATATATCTCACCATTCCACCCGTTTCAGGAATAGCTGCTGAGAGTTCTGCTGCGGTTAGTCCGGCACAAATACTAATAATACCACCTAAAAACCATGATAATAGTGTTAGACTAGCTGATCCAGTTGATTGCGTCACACTAGCTGTTTTGAAAAACACTCCTCCGCCTATTACGGTTCCCATAACGGTTGATAAAGCTGGGAAAAATGTCATTGTTCTTTTTAATTGATTGTTTTCTTCTAATACAATCTCATCTTTATTTGGCATACTGCTCCCCTTTTTCAGGTTAATATTTGAGTTACATCATACCCAAAATTAACGTATGATAATTTTAAAATATGCTATATTTTATCATACTAAATAGGAAAAGCAACATACATTGTTGTTAATTTACTATGTTTTTTCAGAAAATAACGTTTGTCAGTTATTTTTCAATAAAAGACGTATCTCCCACACTCTCTACTGTAAATTTTCCATCTTTATAAATCACTTTTGAAATACTTGCATTTGGCAGAGGACGATCCGTATCTTCTTCAGTCCAATCTGATAACAATGCTGTAATCGCCATACCGTGAGACACGATTAACACATTGCCACCACCTTCTTTGCTTGTTTCTTCTGCAATTTTCGTCACTTCTTTTTGCATTCTCTTTCTTACAGTATCATATGTTTCAAACTGTTTTGTTTCATCATTTTCAGCCATTGCATTGGTAATCTTTTCTAGTCCCAATTCCTTAATATCTTTTTTCACTGCATCTTCATTTTCGTAACCTAATGTTTTCGCAGCTTCTCCCCACATATATTCATCTAAATCTCCTTCAAACTTTCCAAAATAAAGTTATCTAAGGTTCTTGTCTTGGATGATGTCTGTTTTTTTATCTTGTGTTTTTTCGGTAATTAATTCTGTTGTTTCAATTGCACGTCCTGAATCACTACTGTATACCTTATCAAAGGTAATATTTTCTGCTTTTAATCCTTCACCTAACTGTTTTGCTACCTCAACTCCTGGCTCAGTTAATGGTGTATCACTCCAACCTTGAACTTTCTTCATTTCATTGAATAGTGTTTTCCCGTGTCTAGTGATATAAAAAACAACTTCACCTGATTGAGTTTCTTTATCTTTCGAAACTTTTTCCGTTTTATCACTAGCTGTTGTTTCTTTATTATCTGTTACACTATATCCTGCTAGTAATACTAAACTGGTTCCGTCTAATTTTGATTTTTTCAAAATATCTTTCCCTATAATAGAACGATAAAAAGGCACTACAAATACGTAGGTTGCCCTATATATTTGTAATGCCTAATTTAATAGTTACACTCAAATTTAGATTGATAGCTATCATCGACTTTAATATAGCACCGAGATAAAGCGCTGTCAACTATTATTTATTTTAGTGTCACCCAATTATAAGGTGTTTGTTGATAAACATCATTCAACCAGTTTTGATAAAATAAACTGGCTTCAGAACGCCATGTTTGTTTATAATACTGACTTTCTGGTGTCATTTTTTCATAATTTTCGGGAAATTTCGTTCCTAGTTGTTTCTCTCTATCTCTAATATATTCATCATATAGAGTATTAGCATCGTATTCCAAATGACCAAAGATAAAGATATTTTTATCATCTTCAGAAACTAACATCAATGCTCCCAATTCCTGACTTGAAGAAATAATCTTTAACGGTGCGTCATTTAATTGACTATCATCAATACCTGTGTAGCGAGATTGTGGGCTATTAAAACAGTCGCTAAACCCTCGTAACAACGAGTGTTTTTCAACGACTGTATTCTCGTACACTCCAAATAATTTTTCTGGATAAGATATTTTTTCGATTCCGTAATAATGATAGAGTCCTGCTTGCGCCCCCCAACAAATGTGAACAATACTTGTCACATTTTCTTGCGCCCAATCTAAAATAGTTGTCATCTCTTGCCAATAATCAACTTCTTCAAATGCCAATTGCTCAACTGGTGCTCCTGTTACAATTAACCCATCAAACCTCTGATGTTTCACGTCATCAAAGGTTTGATAAAAAGTTTGTAAGTATGTTTGGCTAGTATTTTTTGCTTCGTGTGTTTCAGTTTGTAAAAATTCAACATCAATTTGTAGTGGACTATGAGAAATTAATCTCAGTAACTGCAATTCTGTTTCCACTTTTTTTGGCATTAAATTCAAAATCAATAATTTTAATGGACGGATATCTTGCTTAATTGCTCGCTGTTCATCCATTGAAAAAATGCCTTCTTCTTCCAATAATTTCTTAACCGGTAATTCGTCCAAAATTTTTATCGGCATAACAATCCTCTTTCTTTTATACTTTATCTAGTGCTTGTTCTAAATCATTAATCAAGTCTTCCACATTTTCAATTCCAATAGATAGGCGTACTGTCTCTGGTTTAACACCTATCTCTTTTAATTGTTCTTCACTTAATTGTGAATGTGTGGTTGATGCTGGATGAATTATCAGAGATTTAGCGTCCCCAACATTAGCCAATAATGAAAATAATTTTGTTTCATTAATCAATGCTTTACCAGCAGACGCCCCTCCAACAAGCCCGATAGTAAAGATTGATCCTGCTCCTTTAGGAAAATATTTTGTCGCTAATTCATGATATGGACTAGATTTTAGCCCTGGATAATTAACCCAAGATACCTTAGGATGCTTTTCTAAATATTCCGCTACTTTCTGTGCGTTTTCAACATGACGCTCTAACCTAAGTGATAGCGTCTCAATCCCTAACAAGGTTAACCAAGAATTAAATGGTGATGGTGCAGCCCCTGTGTCTCTTAACACAATAGTTCGTGCACGTGTAACAAACGCTGCTTTACCACCAGCTTCCACCCAGGACAGTCCGTGATAACTCTCATCTGGTTCAACTAGCTTAGGAAACTTCCCATTTGTCCAATCAAAATTTCCAGAATCTACAATTGCTCCTCCAAGTGCTACGCCGTGTCCCCCGATAAATTTTGTCGTCGAATAGACCACAATATCTGCACCATAATCAAATGGTTTAAATAAGTAAGAGGTCGCAAATGTATTATCCACAATAACTGGAATACCTGCCTCATGAGCAATCGCAGAAATTTTGTCTAACTCCACAATTTGAATATCTGGATTTCCTAATGATTCTACAAAAATAGCTTTAGTGTTTTCTTTAATGGCTTTAGCAAAATTATCCGGATTATCAGCATCAACAAAAGTCGTCTCAATCCCAAATTCAGGTAAGGTATGTGCAAATAGATTATATGTCCCGCCATAAATTGCCCCGGCTGAAACAATATGATCTCCGGCACTGGCTATATTTTGAATTGCATACGTGATCGCTGCGGATCCTGATGCTGTGGCTAATGCACCAACTCCACCTTCTAATAAAGCTAGACGTTCTTCTAATACAGCTGTCGTTGGATTAGTAATCCTTGTATAAATATTACCTGGGTCTGATAAACCAAACCTGGCTGCTGCATGATCTGCATCATCAAACACATAAGATGTTGTTTGATAAATTGGTACCGCTCGACTTCCAGTATCCTGATCAACTTGTTGACCACCATGTAATTGTAATGTTTCAAAATGTTCTGTCATATGCTTCATCCTCCATCAATTTTTTTAAAGATATAATAAAAAACACCCCTAAAAGACAATTGTCTTCTAAGGATGTTATATCAACATGGTACCACCTTAATTTATAAAAGCATTACTACTTTTAGCTCTACTCCAATACAGCAACAAGCGATATTGGGATTTATGGTAACGGAAATATCCGTGTGCCCCTAAACTAATCAGGCCACCCGCTCTAAAGCCATTTTCAAATCCGTTTTTTTTCACCTTTTTTCAGCTACCAAGGTTCTCTGTTAGAAATCCAACATGATTTTACTTTCTTTTTCTTTGCGTTTTCTAATTTATTTTTAATTTTTATAATCATAATATTTTTTTCTGAAATTGTCAACAGATACTATTATTTTATTGCATCATCATTCCCAAACCATTTTTCGCTGATTTCTTTCATTTTTCCATTATCTTTTAACTTCTTAAATGCCTCATCAATTTTTGTTTTCAACTCTTTATCGCTTTTTCTAATACCTACTGCAAAAGCCGCACTATCAAACGGTGTATCTAATACTGCATAATCTTCTGAATTTTTTTGTTGCGCAATGTAATAATTGGCGTACACGTTATCCACAATCAAACCATCAATTCGTTTTGCTTTTAAATCAATAAATGCTTCATTGAATGTATCAAACAACACTGGTTCATTATCATTGATTATATCAAGAAATACTTCAGGATTTTTTTCTATCATATCTTGACCTGTAGAAGCATTTTGAGCTCCTAACACTTTATCTTTCATCCCTGTATAAGAATTTATTCCGCTTTCTTTCATCACAACAAGTTGTTGTTTGCTACTGATATATGGTTCACTAAATGCTACTTTTTCTTTTCGCTCATCTGTAATATTATAACCGTTCCAAATCAAATCAATTGTGCCATTATTTAGTTCATTTTCTTTCATAGACCAGTCAATTGATTGAAATTCAGGTTCAATGCCATATTCTTTAAAGACTTCTTTAGCTAAATCAATATCAAACCCGACAATATTATCTGATTCATCACGAAACCCCATTGGAACAAATGTATCATCTAGACCGATGACAATTTTTTTATTTTTTTCAATCTCGCTCCATTTGTCTTTATCTGAACTACTTCCACTTTCTCCACCTTTACTACAAGCTCCTACGACTAATAATAAAAATCCCAACATAACCATCATCCATGTTCTTTTTTTCATCTTCATCCCATCCTTTTTATTTTATTGGTTCAACTCGAATCGTTTTATCTGCAATCTTTTCGGCAAATACCGGGTCATGTGTCACGACAATTTGCGTGACGTTTGGTGATTTTAAATTTAAAATGACTTCAGCCACGTCTCCACTCAAGCCAGGATCTAACGCACTTGTTGGTTCGTCATAACATAACACTCTTGGTTCCATTGCTAAAGCCCTAGCGATTGCAACTCGTTGCTTTTGTCCACCTGATAATTCAAATGAATAAGCCTCTTCCTTGTCTGATAACCCTAATAGCCCTAACATGGATCGTGCTGTGTCTGTTGCTTCTTCTTTACTTTTTTTCAATACCATTGTTGGAGCTAAGATAATGTTTTCTAAAACATTTAAATGAGGAAATAACTGGAAGTCTTGAAATACCACACCAATTTTCCCACTATTTGCTTGATGTGATTTATTCGTCAAATCTTCTCCATCTAACAGTAACTGCCCCTTATCAAATGATTCCAACCCGCTAATGCAGCGAAGTAACGTTGTTTTCCCTCCGCCTGATGGGCCTAATATAACGGTGATTTTTCCCATTGGAAATGAGTGAGACACATTATCTAATATTTTTTTATCGCCAAAACTTTTTGACACATTTTTAATTTCAAGCATAGTTATTCACTCCTTATTTATAATAACTGAATCGTTTTTCTAGGTACTTCATTAAACCTGTGAGAATTGCTGTAAAAAACAAATAAATTATCCCGACAATAACAAGAGGGACAAGTGTAACGTCTCGGTTGGTGGCAATTTTTCCTGCTCTAAGTAAATCACCCAATCCAAGGACATACATTAATGAGGTATCTTTCACTAAATTAATCACTTCATTTCCGATTGAAGGTAAAATGATTTTAATTACTTGTGGTAAGATAATTTTATAAGCTGTTTGAAATGGACTTAATCCTAAAACTTGAGCACTCTCTATCTGGCCTTTTGGTATTGCTTGTAAACCACCTCTAAATATCTCTGCAAAATATGCTCCATAGTTTAAAATAAAGGCAATCATTACAGCATCATATCGCTCAAATACAATGCCTATAGCCGGTAAACCAAAGAAAATAAAAATAAGCTGTAATAATAACGGTGTGCCTCGCATTAGCCAAATATAGATGTTTAGTAAAAAGGTTAGTGGTTTAAATTTTGTCCGTAAACCAAATGCGACTAATACTCCTAAAGGGATTGATCCTAAAAGCGTAAAGAAAAACACTTTTAACGTCATCGTTGCTCCGTCTAATAAAGATGGTAGTATTTTTAAAATATATTCCATAACTGTTCCTCCATTTTTCTTTTAAATATAAAAAAGCCTCTTGGTACCATACCAAGAGGACGATAAGCCGTGATTCCACCTCAATTTATTACCACCTCACAATGGTAATCTCATGTTGTTTAATGCAATTATTAAACACACATCCTTAACGCGGACAAACGTTATATCTTACTTAAGTTCAGATATACATCTATCTAGTTGTGTTCATGAATGGTTTTTTCGTTTCCTTCTCAGCTGATAGAAAACTCTCTGTTAAAAAATAATCATCCATTACTTGTCTAGTCATTGATTTTTTATAATAAAAAAGCCCTTTGGCTCTTAAAGCCAAAGGACGATATAATCGTGGTTCCACCTTTATTTGTTATTGTCTCACAACAATAACCTCATGAAGTTTATAACTTCGAGTGTCGTAACGTGTCTCAAACGAACTTTTCTACTGATGATTTTCGAAAAGTTAACTCCCAGATGTGTTTCACTTAATACTTTGACCTTTTTCCACCAACCAAAGGCTCTCTATACAAATATAATTAAGCTACTTTTTCTGTTCTTTGTTTTTAATAACTTTATCATCAGTTTTTAATCTTGTCAATAAAAATTTAGTCTAAATATTTTGCTGCATCCTCATCTAAAATCACTGTAAAGTTTGGATGAAGTTGGAGTATAGAAGCTGGATAAGCTAAATCAACTGGTCCTTGTAGCACTTTTTTCACCATCTCTGCTTTACTTTCCCCATTCACAATCAACACAAGATGTTTCACTTTGAATACACTTTTTGGTCCCATTGTCACAAACTCTAATCCTTGATGCATCATTGATGGATCAAACCATGGTTCATCACCACTTACTTTGATTTTATACGTTGAATATTCAAATTCTGTGGTTGTCGGCATATTTCCACAAAAATGACCATCTCCTCCAAGTCCTATTAACATAGCATCTAATCCACCATCAAGAGCTAGGCGTTCATCTTGTTGTTCGTAATTTTCCACTGTTAATTTATGGATATTTTTTTCTGATATATTTGCCGGAGTTAGATAAAGTTTTCGAATCTCTGAAATGGTTATTCCTTCAGATTGATCTTCTACTGGAATCTCATCAAAATTGTAATAATGTACATTGTTAAAGTCATCTGAATCTTTTACATATGGTATTAATTTTTCATACACTTTGACTGGTGTCCTACCAGCTGTAATCGACAAATTCACACGTTTATCCTGGCTCATAGTACCCAATAGAATATCTTTAGCTGCTTCACTCATTGCATCAAAATCTTTTTTTATAATAATTTCCATATAAAACGCTCCTTTATCATATGTTAACTACACTATATTTCGTGGGAACGTTCCCATGTCAATTAAAATATTCTTGAAACTAGATCATTTAATAAATAATCTAAAAGTTAATTCCTTTGTATCAGCATTCCTCTCTTTACAAAAAAACTGACCTAACAGTAACTTTTTAAATGAAAATTACTAAACTAATAAAATAGAAATCCCATGAAATCAGTGTTTTAATAAACTGATTTCATGGGATTTTGATGTTTTAAGACTTTTAGGTTCAGCCGCCATTTTGTTAATAACATACCTGACATGGTGTTAAACCTTGATTTTTTGCTTCACCTAACGTCGATTGGCTAAAATTTCCTCGACCGTGAGCATGTGTATGATACCTTTTTCCAGTTGGCGTGACAAAAACTGTTGTGGCATCATCTGATGATGTTTCTTGATTGGATGCAGCTTGTTGATTTGTTGATGCTTGATTATTTTGTGATTCTTCTTTTGCAACAACGCTTTCACCTACTGAACTACTTCCATCAGCATAATTCAATTCAACGCCATCTTGAATATTGAAAATATAAACATTGAATTTTATCGCATCACTACCAATAGATTTAGCTTCCATTTGAACTCCGCGCGCCAGTAACTCTTCCCCTCTAAAAACTGGTGTCACACGGTATCTGACATAATTATCTGGACTTTGTTCAAGATAGTATTTTACATCCATCTCATGACGTAACATCTCTGGACTGTTTAGTTGTCTTGTTCCTGTAATCAAGTTTTTCCAATTGGCATTTTCACCAGCTAATGCCCAACCGATGAGATGCGAGCGATTAAACAAATACCCACCATCTAATTTTTTATTTTTCCAGCCAGTTGGGGTAACAGATGAAATACTTTCACGTTTACCTGTTGGCATGAGTGATTGATTTAACATAGCATTCGCACTTGTCGCACGGTTTAGCGAATCTAAGTCACCATATAATTCCCACGCGCCATTATTTAGAGATAAGTCTTCTTGAGTAAAACTTGGCACACCATTGTTCACATCAATGGTCTGTGTTCCATCATACTCTAAATTAGCTAAATCAGATACTTGTTGTTTTAATTGTATCGCTTTTTCTTCTTCTTGCTTCTTCTTTTCTTGTGCTTCTTTTTTGGCTTTTTCTTCGGCCTCTTTTTTTGCTTGTTCTGCTCTTTCTTGGCTAGACGTCTCTACTGTACTTTCTTTTATAACACTTGATGAAACTGATGTGCCACTTGTTTCATCTACTTTATCAGCTGTACATCCCCCAACCATGACTAAAACTGTAATTAAAAGAGCTGTTAGACTCCACCTTTTCATTTTCTTCTCCATATTTTTTCCTCCTATATTTTCATTTCTATCAACTATCTTATAATAAACTATACACTTTTAGTTAATAGCGGTAAAAATACTCTTTTAAAGTATATTTTTTATTAATCAAGGTAAATCCTTTTAATAAAATTTTTTTTCATGATACTATTTATTTAATTAGAATGGAGGAATAATTATGAATCAGTTTTTAAAATTGTTTGGTATAAGTGCTGTTATCTTTTTAATTTTTGATTTATTTTGGCTATTAGTTGTATCAAAAAATTTGTACCAAACTTTCATAGGAGAGTTACTCGGTGATGTAAAGATAACTCCCGCTATTATTTTTTATTTTGTCTACCTTGTTGGGGTCGTATTTTTTGTCCTAATACCTGGTATTGACAAACAAAGTATTTTCTACACAATTTTTTCTGGGGCTCTATTTGGTTTTATTTGTTATAGTACCTATGATTTAACCAATTTAGCCACTATTAAAAATTGGCCAGTAACGATGACGATTATTGACTTAGTATGGGGAACATCCGTCACTGCTATTACATCAGCAATTGTTTATTTTATTAATTTTAATTTTTTGAAGGGGTAATTTAATTTGGAAGAAATTGATATTAAAAAGTTAGCTAACAGTATCAAATCAGGTGCTAACTTAGTTATAAAGAATAAAAACGAATTAAATCGTATCAATATCTTTCCTGTTGCAGATGGTGATACTGGTAGTAATTTAGCTTTTCTTATGCAATCAATTACGGATAATCTTGTTAGTCATCATGACACGGTAAATTCTTTATTAACTAACGTAGCATCAGCCGCTTTACTTGGAGCTCGTGGCAACTCTGGAATGATTTTAGGGCAGTATTTAAATGCCTTAGCAGAAGATTATGCTCAAAGTGATTTATCAACAGAACAACTCGTTTTTTCTTTTAAAACAGCTCTTGTTAAAGTATATGATTCGTTGCTAGATCCAAAAGAAGGAACCATACTAACAGTTATCTCCTCTTGGTCTGAAAAACTTGTTGATACTTATCAAAAAACACAGTCATTTGAAGAATCTTTATCACAAGCACAGATGATAGCAGAAAAAGCCGTTTTAGACACACAATTTCAAATGTCGATTTTGAAAGAAAATAAGCTCGTGGATGCGGGAGCAAAAGGGTTTTATTATTTTATTACTGGTTTGACTGAAACCTTTTCTCAAAATCTACCATTAGATTGGATGGAAGAAACAGTACCTTCTTCTATAACGAACTATCCATCTGCTTTGTCATCATCTAAACACCTTATTTCTGAAAAACCTTCTTATCGATATTGCTCGGAATTTATTATTACTCAACCAAGTATTTCCGACAAGAAATTGAAAGATCAACTATTAAATAAGGGTGACTCTGTTATTGTTATTGGAAATAAACAACAGTTAAAAGTTCATATCCATACTAATAATCCTAAAGACGTCCTATCTTTATTAAGCCAGTACGGTCGTATATCTTATCAGAAAATAGATGATATGCTTCTTCAATATGAAGTTAATACCAAACCTGTATCATCTATCGCTATTGTGACAGATTCTATTGCTGATATACCCAGTGACTTATTATTGAAACATCAAATACATGTCATTCCAATGCCTATTCAAAGCGAGTCTAATCATTATCTCGATAAATTAAGTATTGATTCACAGCTTATTTTTGAAAAGGGTATCAATACGAGTCAATGTAGTACATCACAACCTACTATCCAATCAATTGATAACCTCCTATCTTTTTTACAAGGAAAATATGACCATGTGATTGTTATTACAGTCTCTTCCAAACTCAGTGGTACTTATCAACTAGTCAAACAAAGAATACAAACTAAAAAATTGGCATCTCAATGGATAACAGTTATTGATTCAAAAGCTAACTCAGTAGCACAAGGTCTATTAGTTATGAAAGCAGCAGAGTTAGTAGAAAAATCCTTGAGCTTTAATGACATTATAACTATTCTAAAAGATACTATTAATCGGTTATTTATCTATGTCGCTGTCGCTGATTTATCGCCTATGTTACAGTCTGGTCGAATTCCTTTATCTCTTGGAAAAATGGCTCAAAATTGCCACATCTTACCAATTGTTAGTTTGGATTCATTTGGCGAAGGAAAACTAATGACTATTTCATTTAGTCAAAAACAAAGTATTAAAAAAATAGCAAACAAAATCAAAAAACTATTTCGACATCATCAAATTGACCGTTTAGCTATCGCATATGTTTACTCGGAAAATCAAGTTACATTACTAAAATATTATTTAAAAGATTATGCTGATAAAATTGACTATTCAGTAGCCAGTTCAACATCCATTGCTATTAGCGCTGGAAAAGATAGTATCGCCATTGCAGGTATTTTAAAAAAAGGAGAACGTTAAATGTATCTTACAATTATTCTAGCATTATTTGCTTATTTTATTATTTGGTTCATTATATCAACTATGAAGTCCAACTATTCCTTAGTTGATATTGCTTGGGGGGGAGGGTTTGTTGTGGTAGCTTGGGTAGGCTTTTTAATGACCTCTCCACACACCATTCAACAGATACTTGTTTTACTCTTTGTTACACTTTGGGGAGGTCGTCTTGCTTGGCATTTAGGGTTACGTAATTGGAATGCTCCTGAAGATTATCGATATGTTAAAATCAAGCAACGTTGGGGAAATCAATTTGTTCACTTAAAAGCTTTTATCAATATTTTTCTTCTTCAAGGTATCTTATTATTTATTGTTGCACTACCTATTACACATACTTTTACTAATCAACAAGCATATAATACTTTACGTTGGTGGCAAATACTTGGTGTATTCATTTGGATTATTGGATTTTTATTTGAAGTCATTGGAGATCGTCAATTGACTAAATTTAAAGAAAACCCTAGTAATAAAGGGAAATTATTAACAACTGGACTTTGGTCTATTACTAGACACCCTAATTATTTTGGAGAAGTCACAAGTTGGTGGGGGATTTTTCTTTTATCTTTATCACATTGGACTAATCTTTGGATTATCATTGGTCCTATTACTATTACCCTTTTAATATTATTTGTGTCAGGTGTTCCCTTACTAGAAAATAAATATCAAACTAGAAAAGATTTTCAATCTTATGCACAACATACTTCAAAATTCTTTCCTTTTATTGGAAAAAAAGGATTATAGATATAATATAAAAACAGCGACACAGTTTGATTCTGCGTCGCTGTTTTTTTCTTACACCACTTTTCTCTCCACTAATCTATAATACACTTTAGACGTTTGAGCATACATGACAAGGTAAATCAGTAAAAAAATTACTACCATAATGATACAAATTATCATAAATAATACTTTATCACTCAATCCAAATAACATCAGTAAATTACTCATCAAGGGAAACGCAAAAGCTAAGTGAAGTGTCGCAAGGATAATCAGGAAAAAGAATACCATAATGATTTGTCCTCTAATACTTTGTTTTACTTCTTGATGACTCATTCCAACCTTTTGCATAATATCATAGCGATGTTCATCCTGCATACCTTCAGATATTTGTTTGTAATAAATGATTAACCCTGTGGCTAAAGTGAAACTAAGACCTAAAATCATACCTAAAAATAAGAAACCACCTGAGAATGCTTGTAATTCTTCTCTGTCAATCGCAGCTGAAGAGAAATTGTCGGTTAGTCCCATCTCTTTCAATTTGCTTTTCATCTCTTTAGCATAAGCTAACTGTTTATCACTTTCCCCAGTAAAATTAGCGTAAACGGTTGGAGACATTTCCAGATAGTTCTCATACTCATTTGGCGCAAGAGCCTTGATCGTGTCTTCCATCACGTTTTGATTTGCCACGACAACAAATAACATATTTGAAATGCCACTCACTCTTGGAATAAATGTGATGTTATCAATAATTTGTTTCACCTTAAATTCTTTGTTACCAAAGGACGCTGACTTTCCATCAAATTTGCCGTTCATACTATATAAAGCAATCTCATCATCTGATAGTTTTAAATTCGTTTTTTCCAAACGATTGTACTCGTCTTGTGTCATAAAGTTTAAAGGTTCTGATTTGCTAAAGTCGTTTAGATTTTTAGTGTCTTTAGATAACAACTTATAATCAGTATTATCTTTTAATACCATTAGCCCATCAGATAAATCCGCATGGTCAACTTCTTTTAATCTAACATCATATTTCTTTGCCTCTGACTTAAATAGTGTTTCCACTTCTTTTACTTTGTCTTGTGGCACCATAAGACTCATATCATATGGATTACGATTTTTTATGACATTATCCATTCCGAAAAATAGACTACCTGTTGTGCTAAGTGTTACTAGTACCATTGTACTCAAAATACTGATACTTGCTAATCCAACCGCATTTTGTTTCATTCGATACATCATATTTGAAATCGCGATGAAATGCGTTGGTTGATAATAAAATTTCTTACGACGTTTTAACCATTTTAACATCATAATGCTACTTGCCATAAATAAAGCATACGTTCCAAAAATCACGAGTAAAATCGCAATAAAAAATAAGCTAATTGCTTTTAAAGGGGACTCGATAGTAACTGACATATAGTACCCTGCACCAATACATATAATACCTGATATACCTGTTAACCATTTTACTTTTGGTTCTTTTTCCCCTGTTTGAGTGCCTTTTAATAATTCTAAAGGATTAACTAGTTTTAACTGAATCATATTAATCACATAAAGTAATAAAAAGATACCCGTAAAAAATACTACCACATACCCTAAGCTTATAATCGTTAAATTATAAGTAAATCCTTCACCAAATCCTGTCATTTTTTTCAAAATTAGAAACGATAATTTCGAGAAAATAATCCCCGTAAATAATCCAACTACTATTGAAAACAAAGACACTAGCATAGTTTCGATAAATAAAATCTTGCCAAGTTCACGTTTTCCCATCCCTAATATATTGTATAGACCTAGTTCTTTTTTACGCTGTTTGAGTAAAAAACTATTAGTGTACAATGAAAAAATAGTTGTAAAGATTAAAATGACGATTGAACCAAAGCCAAACAATGATTTTGCTGAATCCGCTCCAGGTAATGTATTCATTCCGTCATTTTTTAAGAGAATTTGCATAATCACATTGACGTTGACCAAAAAAATCATCGACAAGATAAATGGGGCATACGCTCTCTGGTTTTTCTTTAAGTTAGTTAAGGCTAATTTTAAATAAAACATCTTACGCCTCCCCTGTTAACAAAACTGTCATCGTTTCAGAGATTTGATTTAAAAAATCATCATTGTTTTGTGAGCCACGATATATTTGATTGAATACTTGACCATCTTTAATAAACAAGACTCGGTTCGCATGACTTGCGGCTACTACACTATGTGTCACCATGACGATTGTTTGTCCTTGTTTGTTTACTTCTTGAAACAATGATAAAAGTTGAGTAGACGTTTTCGAGTCAAGTGCTCCGGTCGGCTCATCTGCCAGTAAAATATCTGGTTGTGTAATCAATGATCTTGCGGCAGCCACACGTTGTTGTTGCCCACCAGATAATTCATAAGGATATTTTTCCAACAATTTATTCAATCCAAGTTGTGGTGCTAGCTTATCTAATCTAGACATCATCTCTTCAAGTGGTGTTTTAGCTAACACTAATGGCAATAAAATATTGTCTTGAACTGAAAAAGTATCTAGTAAATTAAATTGTTGAAAGACAAACCCTAAATGCTCACGCCTAAAAGCAGCCGCTTCTTTTTCCTTGATTTCATTCATATTTTTTCCATTTAATAAAATATCACCTGAAGTAGGTTTATCTAATGTTGCTAATAGATTAAGTAAGGTACTTTTACCAGAACCAGATTCTCCCATTATAGCAACATACTCACCAGCTTCCACCGAAAAGTTGATTTGTTTTAATGCCTCGACTTTTGCTCCAACTAAGCGTGTATGATATGTTTTTTTGACATTATTGACTTCTAAAATTTTCATCTATGTTCTCCTTTTTTCTTGATTACTTGATATACCTATCATACAAAACATGGTCATACATGCACACTTACAGATAAAAAACCAAACTTACAACTTAGTAAGTTTGGCTAATCATACATGTTTTCAAACTGTGAAAAAGTCATACCAACCACTGTTCCTTTTCCTATTTCTGATGATATTTCTAAGATTATCCCTAGGTGATTTGCGATATTTTGACTCATATGAAGTCCTAACCCTGTGGCTTTTTGATGCTGTCTTCCATTAAATCCTGTATATCCTGACTCAAAAATCCGTGGTAAATCTTGTGGAAGAATCCCGATACCACTATCAGTAATAGTCAGTGTGTCTTTTGTCATGTCAATTTTTATTCCACCGATTTTCGTGTATTTGATACTGTTAAAGATTAATTGCTCTAAAATAAACAACAACCACTTTTCATCTGTGACAATCTCTTTTTGAAATGGAACTAACTCCACACTCAAATCTTTTTGTATAAAGAACATGCGGTACTTTTTGATTACTTTTTTGACGACACTTGAGAGTTCCACTTTTTTTAGAACTAAATCATCTTCTAAGTTCGTCATTTTTAAATAATGAAGCATCATAGATAAGTAGCCATCAATCGTTGAAATTTCATTTTTTATTTTGGTCGTTGACTCTGGTTCTGTTTCGACCAAAACTTGCAAAGCTGCTAGAGGTGTCTTTATTTGGTGACTCCACATAGCATAATAATCCAATAGCAATTGCTGTTCTTTGACTAACTGATGCTCTAAATGTTGGTTTGTGGCACTCACTTTTTTCAACAATGCTTGATAATCCTTGTTTAGCATATCTTCACCTATATCAAGTTGCTGATACAACACATTATCGACTGATTCTTGTTCGATGATATCTTGCAACATATTGTGTTCTTTATACATTTTTTTCATATCAACCAGTGTCCAAATCACTAAAATAAAGAACACAAATAATAATCCATCCATAAAAGGAGTTAAAGATAAGTTATATAAAAAGAACGTCGCCAAAAACATGCCACTCATCATAACAAACAACGCATAAATGACCCATTTTTCCTTAATGTAATTTTTTAAAAACTGTGTCATCTATCTAACCCATCTAACAAGTAGCCTTTCCCTTTTACTGTTTGAATATGGTCATCAAGTTGAATCACGGACAATTTCTTTCTTAGACGTGTCATATTAACTGAGAGTGTGTTGCTATCTATAAAATCATCACCCTCCCAAAGTTTTTCCATAATCATCTCTTTAGTCACGACTTGATTTTTATATTGAAATAATAAAGATAAAATTTTGCACTCTGTCGGCGATATATCAACCACCTCATCCTTATATTTTACTCGATTATCTTGAAACAATAATTGATACGCACCATTTTGATATGACGTCACATTTCCAAATTGATAACTTCGTCTAATCAATGCTTGAATTTTTGCGACTAAAACGGAAAAATCAAATGGTTTAGCTATAAAATCATCAGCTCCCATATTCATTGCCATGATCATATTCATATTATCACTGGCTGATGAGAGAAATATAATCGGAATTTCTGAAATCTGTCGTATTTGTTCACACCAGTAAAAGCCATTATAATAGGGTAACGAAATATCCATTAATACCATATCTGGCTGATTATCTAATATTTCATCTAGTACATGTTCAAAATCATCCACACTCACACAGTCATATCCCCATTGAGATAAATATGTTTTTAATCCCTGACTAATAACTGGATCATCTTCTACAATAAATATTTTGTGATTCATATTGAAACTCCTTTTTAGGATAAAAAAATCCACCTATACTATGTCTATACATAATATAAATGGATTTCACTTGTTTTGCTATGATTTTTACTTATTTTCCAGATAACCTCTTATAAGTTTGTGCTTTTTCAATCGCATCATCTGCTGATTTTTCAAGTAGTGTTGCCACTTCTGATTCGTCTTCTAACACATTTTCTAAAGCAGAAAAACGTGTTTGATAGTTAAAAAATTCTGTTAGATTATCAAAATTAGCTTTTTTATAATCTATTTTCAATGGTTCTTTTCCTTTATCAATTAACTCTGGATTATAACGATACAGTGGCCAGTAACCTGATTCAACCGCTCGCTTGGTTACTTCAACAGCGTGACTCATTCCACCTTGAATCCCATGATTAATGCATGGTACATACCCTATAATAAGAGACGGGCCTGGGTAACTTTCGGCTTCTGCTATTGCTTTGATTGCTTGTGTTGGATTAGCATTTATCGCAACTTGTGCTACATATACTCCACCATATGTCATCGCAATTAAACCTAAATCTTTTTTCGGTGTTCTCTTACCTTCAGATGAGAATTTTGCAATCGCCGCAGTTGGTGTTGCTTTTGATGTTTGTCCTCCAGTATTTGAGTAGACTTCATTATCCATGATAAAGATATTCACATCTTCTCCACTCGCTAAACAGTGATCAATTCCACCAAATCCAATATCATATGCCCAACCATCCCCACCAATAATCCATTGGCTAGGTTTGACAAACAAATCTTTTTTACGATAGATGTCTTCGAGCAATTCGACACCATCCATCTCTTCTAACAAAGCTGCTTCAAGTTTTGTTGACCGTTGTCTTGACCCATTTCCTTCATCCTTATGTTCAATCCAATCAGCCATCAATTCTCTTAATGAGTCCGTTCCAACTTGCTGTTCAATCGCTTCTTCTAGTAAATGTTGTACGCCCTCTCGTTGTGTTTTGTTAGCAAGATACATCCCCAAACCAAACTCAGCATTGTCTTCAAATAAAGAGTTACTCCAAGCTGGTCCTTGTCCAAATGTATTGGTTGTATAAGGGGTTGCTGGTGCTGATGCACCCCAAATAGATGAACAACCAGTAGCGTTTGCCATCAACATACGATCACCATAAAGTTGCGTTAATAGCTTGATATAAGTTGTTTCACCACAACCAGAACACGCACCTGAAAACTCCATTAAAGGCTGCTCAAATTGAGACCCTTTAATGGACTCTTTTTTCTTCACTGGATTTGCTTTTTGTTTTAATGTCATAGCAAACGCCCAGTTGATTGCTTCTTCTTTTTGCTCATCATAAGGTTTCATGACTAATGCTTTTTCTTTTGCCGGACAAACGTCCACGCACAATCCACAACCTGTACAATCTTCCAGTGACACTTGAATACGATATTTCAAACCATCGGTACCCTTCATTTCACGCACAATAAATCCATCTGGTGCTTCTTCCATCTCATCATCATCAGCTAAAAATGGGCGAATCGCAGCATGTGGACAGATAAACGCGCACTCATTGCACATGGTACATGCTTCAGGTATCCATTCTGGAACTTCTAACGCAATACCACGTTTTTCAAAAGCTGCTGTTCCCATTGGTACACTACCATCTGTCATATTATTATCAATAAGTGTTTTAACACTCAATGAATCACCTTGTTGTGCATTAACAGGCTCTAATATTTCTCTGACATATTTTGGTTTTGTCATATCAACGACTGCTTTGTCTATTTCAATATATAACCAATCACTAGGTATGTCTACTTTCACCAAATCTGAGAGTGTTAAATCTATGGCTGCATGATTTTTATCCACAATTGCTTGCGATTTTTTACCATAACTTGCTACGACTTCTTCTTTTAAATATTTAATGTATTCATCTTTTGGCATAAGTTGATTCAACTCAAAAAACGCTGTCGACATGACTTGATTAATACGTCGGCCTAAGCCAACTTGTTGTGCAATTGATATGGCATCAATGATATAAAAGTTTGCTTCTTTTTCAGCTAATTCTTTTTTCAAACGTTTTGGCAATAAGCGTAACACTCGCTCTTTATCCCACGTTGTATTTAAAAGGAACGTCCCACCTTTTTTAAGCCCACGCAACAAATCGTATTGATGAATGTATGACCCATTATGACATCCAATAAAGTCTGCTGTTTCAATTAAATAAGGGGAATTGATTGGTTCTTTTCCAAAACGTAAATAAGAGGTCGTTAACCCACCAGATTTTTTTGAATCATAAGAAAAATACCCTTGTGCATACAAGTCAGTGTGATTTCCAATGATTTTAATTGCTTGTTTATTAGCACCAACCGTTCCATCAGATCCAAATCCCCAAAATTTTGCTTGGTAAGTATCTTTTGGTGTTAAATCAAGCAATGGTCCCACTGGTAATGATAAATGCGTGACATCGTCATTGATACCAACAGTAAAACGATACAATAATTTATCAACCGGTCCACTTAAATGATCAAAAATCGCTTTAATTTGGTTAGGTGGCACATCTTTAGAACCTAATCCATATCGTCCGCCAATGACGATTGGACGATTTTTATGACGGTACATCGCACTTTGAATATCAAGTAACAGTGGCTCACCGTCTGCTCCAGGTTCTTTGGTTCTATCTAAAACAGCAATTCGTTCAACTGTATCTGGAATATTTTGTAAAATATTTTCAGTTGGAAATGGACGATACAAATGAATATTTAAATGCCCTACTTTTCGACCTTGTGAATTTAGGTAATCAACTGTTTGTCTAACAGTTGGTGCAACTGATCCCATTGAAATAATGATTTCTGTCGCCTCGTCATCACCATAGTAAGTACTTAAATCATAATTGGTACCACGAATTGCATTAATGTCGTTCATATATTTTTGAACAATGTCTGGCACTCGGTCATAATATTGATTGATTGTTTCTCTTTGTTGAAAATGAATATCTGGGTTTTGAGCAGAACCTGAAACACTTGGGTGATTTGGGTTCATCGCTCGTTTTCTAAAAGCTGTTAATGCCTCTTGATTCACTAATCCACCTAACGTGTCATAAGGAATCACATCTATTTTTTGAATTTCATGACTTGTTCTAAATCCATCAAAAAAATTCATAAATGGTAAACTGGCTTCAAGTGAAGCTAGGTGAGCCACAGCAGACAAATCCATCACTTCTTGAACAGAACTTTCAGCTAACATGCAAAATCCTGTTTGTCTTGCTGCCATCACATCTCCATGATCACCAAAAATACTTAATGCATTTGTTGTAACCGCCCGAGATGCCACATGAAACACTGTAGGTAACAACTCACCAGCTATTTTATACATATTAGGTATCATGAGTAATAACCCTTGTGAAGCTGTATAGGTAGATGTTAATGTTCCAGCTTTTAAAGATCCATGCACCGCACCTGCTGCTCCGGCTTCTGATTGCATGTTTACTACTTTAACTGGTTCACCAAAAATATTTTTACGATGTTTCACTGACCAATTTTCTACCACTTCTGCCATTGTAGAACTTGGTGTTATCGGATAAACTGCCACTAATTCAGTAAATGCATAAGATATGTAAGCCGCAGCTGTGTTGCCATCCATGGTAATTTTTTCTGTCATTGTCGTTACATCCTTTTCTATGCTAAAAATAAAAGCAAGGTGTGACCCTTGCTCCTGACTACTCCACTTTACTAACTAATTGATCAACAAATGCTTGAAGACGTTCTGTATCTTCTCCGTCTGCTTCATTTTCAATCTCAACCATCTCAGCACCTTCTGTTGCACCAGTCTTTTTAAATTGTTCCACAAAATCTCGTGCTGACTGGCAAAAATATTCACCATACTCAGTGTCTCCAGAGCCGACAACACCAAATAATTTATCTTCTAACTCTTCATCTTCTAAGTCCTCAAAGAAATCTTCCATCTCAAATGGTAATTCCCCATCACCATATGTATAAGTTGCGACGATACAAATATCTGCATCCTCAAAAAAGTCTGGATCAACATCGGTACATTCTTCACGTTCAACTTCAAGTCCAGCATCGATGAATTGATCTTCTATAATTTCAGAAATTCCTTCTGTATTTCCAGTCATGCTTGCATAAACGATTTTTACTAACGCCATGTTATCTCCCTCACTTATTATTTATCTTTATAATTTCACAAATCTAACCCCTTAAATTCTAACACAAATACACTATTTTATGAATATTCTAAACTCAAAATTAACCATTTTATCTTAAAGTATGTTACTTTTTTCATAAAAAAAGATGAGACATGTTTGCACACACCTCATCTTTGTATTAAGTAGTCTTAATCCATATAACTTTCTATTGCTTTCCACGCTTTGTCTTTTCCTTCTTTTGTTTCAGAAGAAAAGACAATAAAATCATCTGATGGGTCAAAATTAAGTTTTTTCTTGATCATTGACTCATGCTTATTCCATTTACCTCTTGGAATTTTATCACATTTTGTTGCCACTACAATGACTGGAATATTGTAGTATTTTAAGAATTCATACATTTGAACATCTTCAGCAGATGGTGCATGACGCATATCAATGAGTGACACAACTGCTCTCAACTGTTCTCTTTCAGTTAAATATGTTTCAATCATTTGTCCCCATTTAGCTCGTTCAGTTTTTGAAACTTTTGCATAACCATAACCTGGGACATCAACAAAATGTAAACAATCTTCAATAATATAAAAATTAAGTGTTTGCGTTTTTCCTGGTTTACCAGATGTTCTTGCTAAATTTTTACGATTAACTAATGTGTTGATAAATGATGATTTTCCTACATTAGATCGACCTGCTAAGGCAATTTCTGGTAAGTTTGTTTTCGGGTACTGCTCTGGTTGAACAGCACTAATAACGATATCTGCATGATTTACATTCATGTGTTTACTCCTCTTGTAATAAATCTAACACGTTGACTGCGAGGTCTTTATAAGACGTCACTTCAACGTCTGGTTTCACCATCTCTTGTGTTAGTTTTTTATTGTATTTATTTAACCAAATGACTTGCCATCCAGCATTTTTTGCACCAATCACATCATTGTCATAAGAATCCCCAATATATAAAAACTCAGTTGATTCAGGATAGCTATTCGCCACAACTTGAAAGGCTTTTGCATCTGGCTTACTGTAACCAATACTTTCTGAAATATGATGAGTGTTACTGTCAATCCAAGTCGATACATTTAATTGATCTAGTTTAAGTTGTTGATGATCAGTCGGTCCATTAGTCAAGATTCCTGTTAAAATTCGGCGTTCTTTTAGAATCAATAATAAGTCAACCATCTCTGGATGCACAGTGATTCGATTTTGCTCATAAAAATACCTATCTTGGAATAATTGGCATTTTCTATCTGTTGCCTCAAAACCTAAATCTTTTAAAGCTTTTTGAATACGATACACTCGCATGTCTTCTAATGATAATTCTCCAGAAACAGTAGCTGGAAACATCTCATCACTATGATGACGAAACAACAAATACAAATTTGATAAGTCCATATCCTTTATCCAAGGTTTATCTTGAAAGCTATGTGTCATGGCCAACTCAAATGGCACAAATTGGTCATATAGTGTATCGTCCACATCAAACACAACGACAGTCATTCTCCTCATCTCCCATCAGTTCTCTTTTCATTATATAAAAAAAATGGCTATTACGCCATTTTTTATTAAAAACTAATGAATTATCCCATACCAATTAAGAAGTATAATAGTTTATCTGCATAAGTCGTTGCTTTTATATCTCGTGACAATACACTGTTTAACAACGTCATATTATCTGTAATCACGCCATCAACTCCATAAAAAATCATGCGATTAATGGTATCTGTATCATTTAGCGTCCAAACATAAACCTTCTTGTCTTGGTTATGCATCGTTTGAACAAGGTTTTTTGTGAGTGTCGTGTATTCTACCGAGTAAAAATCCATCTCTCCTTCAGGTGTCCCTGCAAGAGTAAATGGCATAATATAACCTACATATAAATCTGGTTTTTTCTCTTTTAGTTCTTTCACTACATCAAATGACAATGACTGAATTTCATGGCCTTCTTCTTTAATGATTGAATAGTACTTTTGAATAAATCGATCAATCATATCTGGACTATCTTGTTTCGTTGCCTTAATTTCAATTAATAGCTTTTGATCGAGTTCTTGCGCTCGTTTTAAATAATCATCAAACGATACCAGTTTCGCTTCTTTTCCATTTTCTTTAGCCGTCATTTGTTGAAGTTCTTTTAACGTAAACTCATTTGGCCGTCCTTTTTGTTGGATTAAATGATTGAGTTTAAAATCATGCATGACAATAAACTCTTTGTCTTTAGTCTCCTGTACATCCATTTCGATAAAATTAGGACGTGTGTCTTTACTCGTCATTTCAAGAGCTTCGATAGAATTTTGAACATGATTACCATTATCTACACCACGATGAGAAATAGTTAGTGGACGATGAATACTTGGCTGTGTTAAAAACAAATAATTATAAGATAAAACACTGATCACTAGCCACACTCCACCCAAAGTCAACATCACTTTTTGTGGCCAACTAATTTTTCTATAAGTTGTTTGATTAACTGATGAGAAAATTTCTTTGATATCAGGTAAATAGCCTAGTTTATTCATATTAGAAATCGTAATAAAGAAAATCCCAATCGTTGTTAAAACTAGATTAAATACCCAATTAAACTGCAACAAGGTCAATAAGAAAATTGCGACATAGAAACTCTCATGTTGGTAATATGTATCGGCTAACTCTTGTATACCAATCACTAAACTATTTACTACTAAAGCTATCACTGCAATAGTTCCCATTACAAAAACAAACTGCAATACAATTGATTTGAAATGTTTTTTAGTTTGTTGCCAACTGATTTTACTTGCTTCTTTAAATGTATAATCTTTTAAAATCATCAAAGGCAATGTAAACATCAAACGAATCGCGACCACAATTAAACTGACATACGCTAATATAAACAGAACGACGAAAATGACACGGTTTTCAAAGATAAAATCAACAATAAAAACTGGAATTTTAAACTTTGATAACAAATCTGAATGAAATCTAATAGCCCCCAATGGACTGAATAGAATAAAGTAGCATAAGAAGAATAAAAAATTACTTACTTTTAATTTTTTCATCTGTAAAATTGTTTCTCTCGCCAATTGACGTAGCGAAATTGCGACTTTATTTTTTATAAAATACATCGTCAACAATAAAAAGGTGTACTCAAAATAAATGGTAAATACTAGTAAAAACAACATCATAATAAGTAAACATAGAACAATAGGATGATGAAACACAATTAAACCAACTGTATCATAAGACAGATAGGGAATATCTCCCATTCTTAATATAAAACGAGTTAAAGTGACCATCAAAGGTGTTATGATAAATAATATGATGACATTGGCTAATATAACACTTTTAGACGAACGTACCCCATCTTTAATGAATTCGAGTGATTTTTTTATACTATTTTTTATTTTGTACATTATATCACCTCACTCTTAGTATTATATATTATGATATGTCATAAATGCGTGTCAATAGTTTATTTATTCTGTGACCTTTTTGTTATATCTATCTCTGTTCGTAAAACTTATAATAAATAAAAAATATTCTTTACAAAGCGATATTTCAAGGTGTCTGACTTGTCGAATGCTATCTTTTTCGGATAAACTTTCATTAATAATTTATTTGAAGGAGTTTTTTGATGAAACATTTTGAAGCCCCGATACTTGATTGGAATTATGCAACGCAACAGGACTGGTGTTGTGAACATTCTTTATCACAATCTCCCATTGATATAGAGACTGCTACACTAGAACCAATGATGGATACTGGAAAAATCCAACTGACTTATTCTCGAACTGTTGATGCTGTTTTTGATACTGGATCAGCCATTCAAGGCATTGCAACTGGAACAGCAAATATCAATAATCGTTTTTTCAATTTACAACAATTTCATTTTCACACTCACAGTGAGCATAAAGTTGATGGAAAAACGTGTGATGCAGAACTTCATTTTGTTCATGAAGCTCAAAATGGTCGTCTAGCAGTTTTAGGGGTATTTTTAGTTGAAGGTCGTCATAACGAGACATTGCAAACTCTACTTGATGCTGTTAATACAAATCAATCGATTCACAATGTGTATCTATATGATTTACTACCAAGGATTTCTGATTACTATCACTATCTTGGTTCTTTAACAACCCCACCACTAACAGAAAATGTAGAATGGTACTTATTTAAAGAAACAGTTGAAATATCACATAAACAACTTCAAATACTAAGAAACTATCATGCAAACAATTGTCGTCATACTCAACCTCTTAATGGACGAAAAGTTTTATTTAAATCATTCAACAAAAAATCCTAATGGCCGAGATACCATTAGGATTTTTAAATTTAATATCACTTATTGTCTATTGTCAAAATATTCTTTGGCAGTTTCTTTATCCATATATTGTTTCGAAATGATTTGCCACTTGGAATTTATTAAAGGTTGCCCTGTAATAGGACCATTTACCTCTAAGACACCATCTTCTGTAATTCTAAAAACTCCTATAGTATCTGATTGAGGCACATTTATGTTCAATTTAAAACATAACAAACAGCATCGTCGTTTTTTTATTTTAATGGATTAATATAAATCCACTATAAAAATTTAAAATACATAAAAAATAAAATATTTATTAGAACACAACCTATTCTTCAAAACTCAAATAATGAGCTATAAACATAAAAATGAATATTGGCATTCCAAATATAGGTATTACAAAGTAAAACATGGCTTCATTAGTACTAAGATGACCTGAAAAAAACAAAGCTAAATACAAGATAATTAATACCCCTATTATTTTAACCATCAATTTTCTTTTTTGTATACTTTTAATTCTCAACGAAATAAAAGATATAAAAAATGTCATACATACTAAAATATAAGCAGGTAATTGATTGCCATCAAATTTTACCCCTATTTCATGTCCAGTAGCAAATATTAAAGCGCATAAATAGATTAAATTATATAGTATTGTTAAAAAAATAATTTGAAAATACTCTGATTTCATAATTTTAACATCCTTTCATCTATTAGTGTGAAACGTACTATTTTTGTTAAACTTTATCTTTATTTCCTATTATTTATTTCTTTTAATTTCATAATTATTATTTTAAAAAAAGCTAAAAGAATCATTAAACAACTAATAATTTGAATAAATAATATAACAAAAAAATAATCGGTTGTTTTACTATCTGGACCTAAAGAATTCTGCCACATTATGGTAATAGAAAATAATATAAATCCAATAAAAAAGCAATAAAAAGAATTCTTATATTTTTTCATGTATTATCCTTTCTACCTTTGAACAAAGGGAAATATTTTTATACATTTATTAAATGAGATTAAATAACTTATTACTACCAAATAAGGTAAAGCAAACTGGAGTTTTGATTAATTTTATCAAAAAAAACTAATTTTGTATTGTTTTATCTCTTAATGTACAATAAATGCTGTTTCTATAATCCTATCGTCTCAAAAAAATTTTTATCCTTATTGTTTATTTAAAAGAGATTAGTTTTATAAACTTAATAATACAAATGTGTTAGTTACAGTTTAATCATTATGTAGTGCACCCCAAAAGTTAGAGCAAAAAATCCTAATGGCGAGATACCATTAGGATAATTTTTTTATTATTGTCATATTTCGTTTCACCAATTCAGCATAAAAGAAATTTCCACCATTTTGGTACAATTTCCCTCCATTATGAATTAGCGACATAGGTTCATAATAATGATAAGTCGCTTCATTTGTGTTTCCAAGCATTGGTGCCAGAACATCTTTAGAATACTGCTCTGCTAAAGACAAAGAATTTTTATTACCATGAATCACCACATAATCAACATAACTAGTACCAAAATTATAAGCCTGCACGCCTGTCCAAATGTCACAGTCATTATCAAGTGCATATTTTATCGCGTCTGATAAATGCCTAACACCACTTGTAATACTTTCCTTTTCAGATGTTATTTTATTTTGTTCACCATATTTACTTTCACTACTTTGCATAACATCAACATTATTGCCTTTCGTTTCGGTAAATATAATCGCCAGGACAAGCTCCTCATACTCTGCCAAGTTCTCTTCCTCAAGTACCGTTTTGACAAGTGGTTCCCATTTTAGAGTTTGAGTGACATGTTGTTTTAATTGCCACAAATACCAGCCTCCTGCTACTAATAATCCTATTATTAAAAATAAAACAAATCGTTTTATAACTTTTTTAATCACTCATTCATTGCTCCTTATAATCAAGGTAGCATTTATTTTGTCATACTCTTATCTAATAATCAAGACTTATCAAGTCAGTTTTCTTTTAATTTAAGAATTACATAATGTCATTTAATAATAATAATTTATCATGTTGAAATGCTTCGTCCATCTCAGTTTCATAATGACTATCTTGCGTTATTTTTTGTGTATAATCAAATGTGTATTCCTTTAATTCTCCTGGATTATTTTTAGGAAATACAAGGACTCTAGTACTCAATGTTAAGGCTTCTTCTATATCATGAGTGATCATAAAAATACTTTGATGACTCTTTTGCCACAACCCTCTTAATAGGGCTTGCATATTACGTCTTGTTATGGCATCTAACGCACTGAACGGCTCATCCATGAGTAATAATTCAGGCTCATTTACCATTGCTCTAGCAATTGACACACGTTGCTTCATACCACCAGAAAGTTCAAAGGGATATTTTGTTTCTGACTCTATCAATCCAACTTGTTCAATCAATGTCGTCACTTTTTGTTTTATCTCTTCACTTGGTAGTTTTTGTCGTTTAGGTCCATATGCAATATTTTGTTCGACAGATAACCATGGATACAGAGTTGGCGATTGAAACACCACTCCTCTTGATTTATCTGGCCCTATAATTATCTGATCTCTCATGAATAGTTGACCACTTGTTGGGGTTAAAAATCCAGCGATTAAATTGAGCAATGTACTCTTTCCACAACCTGAAGGTCCTACCACACTGACAAATTCGCCGTCATACAATGATAAATCAAGATCCTTGATGATTGGTAAACTGTGATTTTCTGCTGAAAAAAATTGTTGTGTGACATTTTTTAATTGAATCAACGGCTCTTTTTTTTGTGGCATATTGACCCCTCCTTATTTTTCCATCGCTTTTTCTATATACGTTGTGTTAATAAACTTATGAATATCATCTTCACTTGGAACACTTGAAATTGATTTTTGATTATTTAAAAAGATAGCAGTATCTTTAAACACATCATGGAATTTACCAGGATTTTTTTCTGTACCCAAATAATCAGTAGATACCTGTTCACTCATATTTAACCAAGTAGTTCCTTGCATTTGTTCTAGAGCATCACTTGTTTCTATACCAAGTTCCTTAGCAGCTCCTTTTGCTGCGTCTTCAGGATTATTTTTATAATACTCTACTCCCTTATTTAAGGTTTTTATGTAGTCTTCTACTAATTCAGGGTATTTTTTACTAAACTCAGTATTCACTAAGTCGATATTCACCGTCATAAATCCTTCTTTAGCTAGTGTTTGGCTATCAATGAGTACGTTACCTGTTTCTTTCAACGTAGATAAAGTTGGTTCCCATGTATATGCCGCATCTAAATCACCACGCTCCCAAGCCGCAACAATATCATTGGTTTCCATATCAAGTAATGTGACATCTTTTTCAATTCCAGCAAGTTTTAATGCTTGTAACAAGCTAAAATGAGAAGTGGAACTAAATGGCGTTGCTATTTTTTTACCTTTTAGTTGTTTAATGTCAGTAATACCAGAGTCTTTTGGTGTTACTAATGCTTCATTTGTACCCAACACTTCATGAATCCAAATCAGTTCTGCAGGAATATCAGTTGCTAAAGCAACTACCCCATTGGTGTAACCCATCTCTGCAAAATCAATACTATTCGATGATAATGCTTTATTCGCAGCTACTCCTGAATCAAAAAACATAAATTTTGTTTTTATTCCTTTATCCTTAAAATACTCATCAAAATAATTTTGGGATATTGCGACTTGTTTATCATTTGGCACTCGAATAATCCCTATTTTCACTTCTTTTGGTAATTTATCATCACCAGCTTTTTCTTTTGAACCACATCCAGTAAATACTAGGATAATTAAACTAAGCATGACTATTAAACTAACTTTTGTTCTATTTTTCATGAATCATCTCTCCCCTTCCAAAAGACCACACGTTTTTCAATTAATCGTAGCCCCATATCTATTAATATGCCTGTAAGTCCCATAAAAATAATACCAACAAACATGACATCACTTTTTAAATATTTTGATGCATCAATGACCATCCAACCAATTCCACTTGTGGCAGCAACCATTTCGGCTGATACAAGAGTCGTATATGCTACTCCAACAGCTGTTCTTAACCCAGTAAATATATCTGGTAAACTTCCTGGTAAAATAACGGTAAAGAATATATCTTTCTTACTCGCTCCTAATGACTCAGCGTCATTAATATAATCAACTGGTATTTTCCCTACTGCTGATACACATGATAAATATATTGGGGCAAAAGCAGCTAAAAACAGTAACATAATTTTAGGTGACTCATCAATCCCTAACCACAAAATCAATAACGTATAATACGCAAGAGGTGGTAACGGACGATAAAATTGGACCAGTGAATCAACCACAGCTCTAAACTTTGGAAAGTAACCACTCATTAATCCCAATGGAATAGCGGTAAAAAATGCTAAACTACTCGATAAAATCAATCGATATAAACTAATTCCTAAATGTTGCCAAAAAGACATGCCATTATATCCATTCACAAAAATATCTATTGATGTTTTTACTACTTGAATTGGTGAAGGAATTAGTCGTGAAGAGACCAAGTTTGCTTCTGTCACAATCAGCCATGCTAATAAAATAATTATCCAGGTCGCGTATGTATACCCTTTATAATTCTTGGTTTGTTTCTTTTTCATGTCTTCACCAACCTTTTAAATTTAAAAAGTTTGGGGCAAAATCCCTTACTCTTTTGCCCCAAAAATTTTTATAGTAAATCGAAACGATAGTTTGTCACAATTGGTTTGCGACCTGTTTGTTGATCATTGAAGTATTCGTACATGCATAGTCCTAAGAATGAACCCATTAAGTTATACACATTATCAAATCCATGAGCTTGCAGTGCTTTTACCATATTGTAACTACGTTGACTTGATAAGCAGTGTACATAAACTGGTCTATTTGTTGGTATTTCGTCTAAACGTTGACGGAATTCACTAAATGGAATACTTACAGCATTAACAATGTGACCTTCTGCATATTCATTTGGTTCACGTGCATCAATGATAAACGCATCTTTTTCTACTAACTCTCTAATTTTGGTTACGGGAACTTGTTTGTACTCTCCATTTAGAACGTTCATCGCAACAAGTGCTGCCATGTTAACCACATCTTTGGCTGTACCAAACATTGGTGAATAAGATAATTCTAATTCTTTTAAGTCTTCAATATTTGCATGATTCATAATCATCGCTGCTATGACATCGATACGTTTGTCCACGTTTCCTTGCCCCATTGCTTGCGCGCCTAGTATTTGTCCAGAAGGATCTGCAAAAATTAATTTGAAGAATAATGGTTTCGCATTAGGCATAAGACCTACACGATCTTTAGGGATAACATATGCAGTTTGGTAAGCAATGCCTTCACGTTGACAATCTTTTTCGTTTAGACCAGTTGACGCGGCATTCATACCAAAACATTGAATAACAGATGACCCAATCACTCCTGTATTACGATATGTTTTACCATACATATGGTCTGCAGCAGCTCTTGCTTGACGTTGAGCTGGTCCTGCTAAAGTTAAGCGTGTAGGTTTTTGAGTGATAAAGTGAGTTGTTTCAATCACATCACCTACTGCGTAAATATGTGGTTTAGATGTTAAATAATGATGGTTAACTTTAATGCCACCAGTTTCTCCGATTTCTAAACCTGCTGATTTAGCTAAGGTCAACTCGGGTGTTACACCAATCGCCATAATAACGGCTTTTGCAGGAATTTCTTTACCTGACTCTAAAACGACTTTATCTGAAAAGATTTCTTTCACACCATCTTCTAATACTAAATCAACATCATTATCTATGATTTCTTTATGCAATATTTGAGCCATGTCATAGTCAAATGGTGCCATCACTTGATTAGCTGCTTCAATAATTGTGACATTTTTCCCAGCCATTTGTAAGTTTTCTGCCACTTCAATCCCTATAAATCCAGCACCAACTACGGCAACATCTTTAATATTATTATCATCAATATAATGCTTGATAGCATCAATGTCAGGAACATTTCTCACAGTAAAGACATGATCTGATCCAATTCCTTTAATACTTTTTGGTAGAATAGGATTTGCTCCTGGTGATAATACTAATTCATCGTATTCTTCATCCATTGTTTCACCAGTTAAAACATTTTTAACTGTAATTTTCTTTTCTTCTGGATGGATAGCAATCACTTCATGATTCACTTTTGCCGTAATATTATATTGTTTATGGAAAACCTCTGGAGACATTAGAACTAAATCATCCGCCTCAGCTACTACACCACTTAAATGAAATGGTAGAGCACAGTTTGAGAATGAAACGAAAGGCCCTTTTTCAAACATAATAATTTCTGCAAATTCATCTATTCTTCTAACTCGTGCTGCAGTTGATGCTCCCCCTGCAACCCCACCGATAATTAATACGCGTTTACTCATGATAAAACTCCTCCTATATTTTCTATTTTTTTCTACTTGCAGGTATTAACGACATCTTACCTGCAAAAAGTTTTAGACTAATTAATCCACCAACGACCATTGCAACTGTAAAGACCCAACCTGATACTGAGAATGTTGAAATAGCTGAATACATTGCTCCAGCATTACATCCTTTAGCAAGTCTTGCACCAAATCCCATTAATAATCCACCGACAATAAAATATGGGATATCTCGTTTATTTAATTTCATCGCAAATTTAAATCTTCCGGCCATTAAAAATGATAAAGCCGCACCAACAACAATCCCAATATTTCTAATTGTCCCACCATCTGTCAATAATCCTTCACTAACTGAAAGATTTAATTTATCAAATGCTGGAGATGCAAATTCTACACCTAATGGTTGTAATAAAGCGATTTCTAATTTTGAGAATGCACTTGTTACACCCCATGCTTTATTAGTTGTAACTAAAATGAATGTACAGATAACCGCAATCACAATAGCTCCAGTTTTAAAACTCCAACGTTCTATAAATAACTTATGATACGTTTTATAACTAAATAGTGACGTTTCTGCTGATGATTCAGTTGATAAAGGTCTTTCAAAATCTTCCCAGTCACCTAAAGGATCCATATAAGTATTTTCTTCTTTACGTTTTTTCTCATATTTTAAAACCAACCAATAAATAAATAATAAAATCAATCCAGATACTGCTAATGCCCCAAGATAACCAAATGTATCAGGTAAATAGCTTTGTACACCAACTTTTCCTAATGATGATTGATCAAATTTATATCGAGCTAATTCGCCAGGAGCCGATCCTAGTAAGAAGAATAAGAAAACAAACATCGCACGTCCTTCTCCTTCACCCATGTCCGTTAACGTTCCTGAAGCACACCCACCAGCGAATATCATCCCTATCCCGAATAACATTCCTCCTAAAACAGTTGCCAAGTTCGCCATATAAACATTTTGTGTGCCTGGGATAATCGCATCTCCTTCATTGGCTAAAAAGGCTGGAATCGCACCATTTTGTGCTGCATACCATTGAATTCCCATAAATAGAAACATCGTAACAAAAAGCATAATTAATAGCGCTTTCGTTAAACTGCCTTCTCCTCTAACATAGATTCGTTTAATTCCTCCTGCAAATCCAAAGCGAGCTCTTGTTAGAGTTGCTCCTAATAAAACTCCTGAAAATAATTGAATAGGTAAAACTGCTTTTTCATTTCCAAGATAACTACCAAACATTAATAATAAAATCACAATAATAATTGCTATGAATGGTTGCACTCGGTTAAATGATTCCCTTTCATCGATGTGAACATTTTCCATCACATTTCCTCCTTTTTGTTACTTATTACACAATCTATATTAGTGCAAACTATCACAAAAAGAAAATAACGCTTTGTTATAGATCTATGCTATTTTATTATAGATAAACAAATCAGTCACTTAATGATGTATAATACAGGGGAAGGTATAAGGAGGAAGTAAGATGTTAGATTATCGGTATGATACATTTTTAATTTTAGTAGAAACAAAAAATTACACAAAAACAGCTCAATTATTAAATTTTACACAACCTGCTGTGACAAAACATATTCAATATATTGAAAAAGAACTAGGTGTGTCTCTAGTCAAGTATCAAGATAAAACATTAACGATTACACCTGAAGGGTTATATCTTTATAAAAAAATCAAATATCTAAAAAGTGAAATTCAACAAATTACCTCTCATTTGACGAATACAGTCTCTCTTCGCATAGGTGCTAGTAAAACTATTGGTGAATACTGGATTCCACAATATATCACCGAATATTCAAACCACTACCCAAAGTCAACTATTTCTCTGATGGTTGATAATACAAAAGGGCTAATTGAATTAATTCATGCTCACAAAATTGATTTAGCCCTCATATCAGGTCCTATTGAAGATAAATCCCTAATAAAAAATATTTTTTTTAAAGATAATATTATTTGTATTTGCTCCAATTCTCATCCACTAGCAAATCAAGAAGTATCTTTAAAAGATTTGGAAAATGAAACCGTTATTTTCAGAGAAAAAGGCTCAGGTATTAGTGATGCTATGATGCAATTATTTGATAAACAAAATCTATCGCTCGATTACTTTTCTCATAAACAATATGTCGGCAATATTAATTTAATTAAACAAATGATTTTACACAATAGAGGAATTAGTTTTATCTATGAATCATCCATTAATTTAGAATTAATGAATCAAACTATTAGTCAAATTCATCTAAGCGATATTGATTTACATCAAAATTTTTATGTCGTGATGAATCAAAATCAACCAATCAATGCATCAACTCGTTTTTTCTTAAACTCTCTAAAAGACACAAAAAAACCATTTCTCCCAATATAGGAAGTAATGGTTTTTATTTTACTGATAATCTTTCGTTTGCCATTCTTTACTGTAAAAAAGTTCTGGATTCATTTTATAGTCTGGTTTTTGATTAGATTTTAGAAATTCTTGTAAATAGGTATCCATTTCTAACCAACCACGCCATCCAATATGAATAGTATCTTCCATAAAATATTTTTCTCCACGCTTGTCAGTAAAATCAACAACATTATTAAATCCTTGAGATTTTAGTTGATAATTAATTTTCTTAGAAAAATCGTCTAACATCTCAGTCGATAATCCGGTATAGTCCGACCATAATTTATTGACTGGTGGAATAACAAACATGGCATCAATATTATTTTTATCTAAAAGTTCTAAAAACGCCTCAAAATCGCCATATTCAGGTGATGACATATAATTAAATTTCTTTTGAGAATCTTTTAACTTACCTTTCATAGGCATAATTCGATTTGAATAAAAACTATTAGAAATTTCAAATGGATTATTATCTGTTTTATCATGTCCAATTTTGTAAGCTAAAGTATCTAGTTCATTAAAATTATATTGATCTGGAAGTTTAGTTACTTGTTTATCAATACGTTTATTTTTAGACACAATACCAATTTGTCCAAATAATAAATCTTCATTTTTAAGACGTTTGTATTTATAATAAGCTTTTCTTCTATCAGCTTTTGATAATTCTTCGCCATTCTTTACTTTCAACAACATTTTCTTTAACTGTGTATCAGACTTAACACTTTCAAACTCAAGTAAGCGTCCAGCGACATATTGATCCGTTTTATCAGTTTCATCTAAGTCAACTAACCACTCATACGTTTCAATTGGTGAATAAAATAATGAGTACATTGGACCGGATACACCTTTTTTGACAAACCATTGAGGCGAAATAATAAACACAAGTTTTTTATTTTCCAATGGCTTTTTAACAGAGTTAAGCATAAAAAAGTGGGTTAAAGATTGCGTTCCTGGCGCTCCTAATAGAAACGGCTCATAAGACCTATCATATTTTTTTGCCAATACAGATGGATGGAAAGGATTCACACGGCTTAATTCGGATGAACCAAAAAAAGGTAAGTACTTTCCAGATTCCATTGCTTGTCGTTTTATTTCAGAACCTTTTAATACATTAACAGACATAGAAGATGCTGCTTGATGCACCTTCTCGTCTGATGGATCCTTAATAAACTCAATTGGTGAATATAATAAAGCGACTATGAACAGTGCTGCTACAGCAAATGGTCCAACAGCGAAAAATATCTTTTTCTTTAATGTCATGATTGTAAAGCTTCAACCTGTGCGATAATTTGTTCAGGAGTCGCCCATTCGCTTCTTTCATATTCAGAAACTGGTACTGTGATACCTAATTGTCCATCCACTTCAACTAACATTTGCACAGTTGCCATTGAGTCTAAGATACCTTCTTCATATAAATCGACAGTCATTTGATCAGAAAAATCTGTTCCTGTTAAATCTTCTAAAATACTTAAAATTGTCTCTTTTACGTTCATTTTTACCCATCTCCTATACTAAAATAAAGTGCTTAATTAGTGTATCTAAAAACCCTGAGAATATCAAGAAACTAAAACATACCGCATTAAATGTAATGAAAATTGCTAAAGCATGTGTAAAACGATTGCTTGGTAATTTGTCTTTGTGTTTCTTTTTATATCTCAACCATGCATCGTTAATACATATTAGTAACGCATGATAAATACCATATACGATATAATACCAGGTTAAACCATGCCATAATCCCATTAAAAGAAAAAGGCCAAAATAACCAACATTTGATGCCACAATTCGACTCTTAAACACTTTTTTCTTGAGTAATGTAAACATTAATCTCATGTATACATAATCTCTAAACCAAAACGAAAGAGTCATATGCCATCTATTCCAAAACTCTTTAATGTTTGGACTAATAAATGGTTTATTAAAGTTCATTGGTGTTTCATATCCTAGTAAATAACTCGTTCCAACTGCAAACAGACTATATCCTGCAAAGTCAAAGAATAAATAAAAACTATACACATACATATACCCAATTGTTCCTAATACAGGAGTGGTTCCTCCTAATGCAACACCTTGAACGGCTGGTAGTAAATGACTACCTAATACATATCCTATAATGAATTTATACAACAAACCTAAAAATATGTAATGAATGCCTTTTTGTAATAAATCAACATATTTTTCTTTATCTGGTGGATTCAAATAATCTTTTAAGAATCGACGATATCGATCAATCGGACCTGATGAAATCGTTGGGAAGAAAATTAAAAATTGAATATAGTACTTAATATTAAATTCTTTTAAAATCCCATCACGAATTTCCATTACCACTTGAACTGACTTAAATGTCAGATAAGAATAACCTAGAAAGGCCAAAATCGATTGAGAACCAAAGAATGGTGACAGTTTAATAATAAACATAGGTAATAAGTTCAGTAAGACAGCTAAATAGAACACACCACTTTTATTCTCTTTTTGTCTATATTTAAAGTAGACTGATGTTAACAGTGTTTGCCATATAATATAAGCAATTAAAGCTAACCCTTGCTTTGAATTTGGACCACCAAAACTAATCCATAAAAAGAAAATCGTTAGGAAATTTTGATACCACATCATCCTCTTACCATTTAACGATAAAATAATTGATGGGATAAATAATACACCTAGTAAAATAAAGTAAAAAGGTTTCTCGTAAGGAGTCAAGTACGGGATAAACTGAGTTAACTGACTCATTAACTATTCACCTCATTTATTAATTGTTTGCGGTCAACTTTTCCATTTTGCGTCATTGGAAGATTTTCCACATAGATAAAACGATGTGGTACCATATAGTCCATCACAGTTTTATTTAAATCTTCTTTTAATCGTTGTGTCAAAGCTCTCTCATCTGATGCGTCTACATCGTCTTCTAGAACAATGTAAGCAAGTAATTGTTGTACTTTCCCTGCTTTATTATATTTTGGCACAGAACACGCTGCTCGTACCTCTGTGAGTGTAATCAAATGATGGTCAATATCACCCAATTCCATACGATACCCATTCAATTTAATTTGGAAATCCATACGACCTTTATAAAACAATAAACCATCGTCTAAAAGACCTGCATCTCCAGTTCTATATGATGGAACACCCTCAAATTCAAAGAAAACTTCATTTGTTTTTTCAGGATTATTGAAATAACCAACTGAGACACTTGGTCCAGAAATAACAATTTCACCTATTTCTCCATCAGGTAATTTTTCACCTTTATCATTTAAAATATGAATTTCTGTATCACTTTTAACTTTTCCAAGAGGCACACGTTCATATTTATCTAATATATCAGAATCTAGTGAAATATTTGTAACAGCAACTGTTGTTTCTGTCGGACCATATGTATTGAATATCTTTGCATTCGGGAATCTCTCTAACAACTTTTTCGCTGTATTTTTGGGTAATTCCTCACCACAAAATTCAAAATTTTCTAAACTTGGTAAATGTTCTCCATCAAATTCAGGATTTAATAATACCATTTCAATTAATGATGGTGTTGATACCCAGACATTTAAATTCATTTCCGGAATTGACTTAAACAATAAAGGGAAATTCTCAATCATTGTTTTAGGCATTGGAATTAATGTCCCTGCTGTTAACAGTGCTGGATATAAATCCATCACAGACAAATCAAATGAAAATGGTGCCTGACATAAAAAGCGTTGGTTTTCTTTTAAACAAAAATCACTCAACATCCAACTAGTAAAACTAATTAGATTATTATAAGTAATCTGTACACCTTTAGGCTTTCCAGTTGTCCCTGAAGTAAAAATAATATAATAGATATCATTTTCACACACAACTTGTTTACCTAGGTAGTTTTTATTATTTTTCATTAAAGAAATAACAGTTTCTCTGTTATAAACATTCTCTGTATTAAGAGGCCATTCAGATAAAGATAAAACACATGATGCGTTAGCCTCTTCAACAATCATTGATACGCGTTCTTTTGGCGTATGATCATCAATTGGAACATAAGAATGCCCAGCTTTCGTACATGCTAAAAATGATACAACCATCATAGCTTCTTGCCCACCATAAACAATGATGGGTGTTTTAGAAGGATAAGTTTCTTCTAAATAACCTGCAAGAGAATCGGATAGTTCATCTAACTCTTTATATGTATACTGACGATCAGCTTCTTCAAAAAAGACAGTTTCCTCACTATTTAATGAAATGTCTTTAATTTTTGTTACAATTTCATTTAACATTATTCACTAGCTCCTTTTTAAAATTGATTATAAATGAAAGAGCCCCCACCTACGTGACTATATTGATACAAATAAATTAACACAAGTATAATAGCAGCATATAAAACGGAGCGAGCTATAAAACTTAACCATCTTTTTGTTGTATCTGGTATCTTTCTTTTTTTTAATTCCATAAAAACCACTCCCTTAGCTTCAACTTATTATACAATCATTTAAACCAAATAATATCAAACATATGATTGAAATCAAGATACGACCTAAGACGTATTTTATTTCCCGTATTTCTTAAAAATTCTTCATATATGATTCTATCATATATGAAGAATTTTTTATAACATTTTGTGTATTTTCATATTTTATTCTAGTTTTATTAATAAAAAATATACCTAAATTGCAATATTAAGTTAGCCACCTAGGCAAAAATATCTAAATTTCTATGTTATTCTATTAAAATCCATTTTTACCAACATGTTTTGATTTTAAGCTTTAGAATTTCTTCTAAAAATAATGTTGCTGGTTGTCTATAATTTAAGATTTTACGTGGTAAAAGATTAATCTTTTCAGTAGCTAGTTGAATGAACTGTTTTGAGTAGTGACAAATCGGAGTTCCTTTCGGAATAAATTGTCTTAATAAACCATTATGTCTTTCATTTGTGCCTCGTTCCCAAGAAGAATAAGGATGAGCAAAATAGACATCAGTTATTTGTTGGAGAGCATCATGTAGCGAGCTAAATTCACTACCATTATCAGCAGTAATTGATTGAAACATCTTGCTAAAGCTAGCTTGTCCGAGCTCAGATTTTAATCGATTAACAGCATAACAAACAGACTCTTCTGTGTGATCATCTAACACAACAGTAATCATGTAACGCGTTTTTCTTTCAACAAGAGTAAGTAGAGCATTATCATCTTTAGATTTTGAACCAATAACGCTATCTATTTCCCAATGACCAAAGCTTTCTCTATTGTTAACTGTACTTGGTCGTTCATCAATTGATTTTCCTAGTTCTTTTTTATGCTTACGACTTCTTTTCTTTTTAGATGAGAGCCTAAGCTTCATCTTGAGGTGATGGTTTCTAATAGGTAAAAATCCTTTATCAATATAGTTATAAAGTGTTTTAGTAGAAACAAGAGGTTTATCCCACGTCCTTAAGGACTTGACAAAACCAACAATGGCATCAGGTGACCAATTAAAGTCAATAATCTGTTTACAGGCATAATTAATAAAGTCAACAGCACTGAGTAGCTTAGACTTAGCACCACAACGTTTTCTGTTTTCTATATATTTAGCTTGTCCTGTTTCAGCAAAATAGAGTTGTCTAGGTTTGTTATTTTCTTTGATTTGTGTTGTTGTACCACGTTTCAGCTCATTATTTATTGTTTGATGGTGTCGACCTAATCGTTTACCGATTTCTCTATTAGAATCACCTCTATTATGCCAAACTTCAATAAGTTGTCTTTCCTCAAAGGAAAGATGTTTATAAGTCAGTTTTTGTGTGGTATTCTGAGTTTGCGCCATGATAAAAATTCCTTTCGTTGTTGGGTGGATACTTCAATGATACATGAATTTTTACCATGGTGTTTTTTTATTATTTTAGGGTGGCTAACTTGATTCTACAATTAACCAATAAAAAATATACTTTTTATAATCAAAAATAAATATATATTATTTTTAACATTCCTATTGTAAAAATAAAGTATACCAAAATTCTCTATTACCATATCTATATTCGCCGATTGTAAAATTAAGCTAGACAACAAAAAAATCATTTGAGATACACTCAAATTGTATTTCTGACAAAAGAAAACAGGGAGAATGACCACAAATGACCTATCCCCACTTACTACAGATGAACTCGTTTTATATAGAATCTTATTATCATACACATAAAAAAGTAATACTTGTTGCTAAGCTACTAAAACAAACAAAACAGACTATCTATAACGTTTACAAAGCTTTAATGAGGGACTATCTTCACTAGCTTACTACAGAAGATACAAAAATAATAAAAAGAATCGTGGCAAACGCCCTATTTTATGTTCTATCAGTACTATTTAGAAAAGGACTGTTTGATTTGACTGCATTATCTATGAAGGGAAAAATAAAAGCCAATGGTTATAAAGAAAAAAGGCAAACAATCCTTTTAAAAAAAAACATCCATCAACGTAATAGGGACTATCAATTCTTTAACCATTGAACTTGGTCACCTTGAAGATGACCAGATTGGGAGTATTTTTGAGTGTGTAGACAACGATATTTGGTCTAGCTTAATTGGACAAATGAACATTTAAAATTAGCATATCTATCAGATTTTATCAATTAACGTCATAGATATTTTTTCATTTATTCTCAAATTGACAAACTTACCCATTATAATAATTTTTATGGTGGAGAAGGTTTGTTTTTCGACTGAAAGTCTCTATTACCGGCCTAACCATAAAAGGATCAATGAAACTTTTACCTCATGCATCAGATTCACTCGCTAATCCTAAAAGAATCTCTTTTCTATAATGAACCTCCTATATAATTGATATATTGTGGTCGGGAAACCTAATTTATCTTATCATTTTAAGAGGCTTTTTTAACACCACGCTCAAAGCTATTTCTTCCACGCCCAGTACACGTGGTTTTTCTGTTTTGCACTATTTCGTACTCAATTGACTAAAGTCATTAATAAAAAAGTGAGAGAATCTCTTCCCTCACTCCAATTAATTCTATTTCTTTTTTAGATTTTTTTTATCAAAATTATTGCTCATCAATACGATTAAACATTGAACCATTTTACAAAGGGCCATTTTCAAAACATAAAAAAAAGGATATAAAAAACATTCAGTTTTCTAAATCCTACACTTAGCACGGCAACGTCCTACTCTCACAAAGGGAAACCCTTCACTACCCTCGGCGCTAAGAAGCTTAACTTCTGTGTTCGGCATGGTTACAGGTGTATCCTTCTTGCCATCGTCACCGCACTTATATATTATTGAGTAATTGCTCACTCAAAACTGAATGTTAAAGTTATCTATCATCATAATTGTCCACCGCTTATTTTGGTTAAGTCCTCGACCGATTAGTACTAGTCCGCTCCATACATCACTGTACTTCCACTCCTAGCCTATCTACCTGATCATCTTTCAGGGGTCTTACTTCCTTAAAGGAATGGGAAATCTCATCTTGAGGGGGGCTTCACGCTTAGATGCTTTCAGCGTTTATCCCGTCCATACATAGCTACCCAGCAATGCCCTTGGCAGAACAACTGGTACACCAGAGGTATGTCCATCCCGGTCCTCTCGTACTAAGGACAGCTCCTCTCAAATTTCCAACGCCCGCGACGGATAGGGACCGAACTGTCTCACGACGTTCTGAACCCAGCTCGCGTGCCGCTTTAATGGGCGAACAGCCCAACCCTTGGGACCGACTACAGCCCCAGGATGCGACGAGCCGACATCGAGGTGCCAAACCTCCCCGTCGATGTGAACTCTTGGGGGAGATAAGCCTGTTATCCCCAGGGTAGCTTTTATCCGTTGAGCGATGGCCCTTCCATGCGGAACCACCGGATCACTAAGCCCGACTTTCGTCCCTGCTCGAGTTGTAGCTCTCGCAGTCAAGCTCCCTTCTGCCTTTGCACTCTACGAATGATTTCCAACCATTCTGAGGGAACCTTTGGGCGCCTCCGTTACCTTTTGGGAGGCGACCGCCCCAGTCAAACTGTCCATCTGACACTGTCTCCCACCACGATTAGTGGTGCGGGTTAGAATGGTCATAACACAAGGGTAGTATCCCACCATCGCCTCCATCGAAACTAGCGTTCCGACTTCTACGGCTCCTACCTATCCTGTACATGTGTCACAAACATTCAATATCAAACTACAGTAAAGCTCCATGGGGTCTTTCCGTCCTGTCGCGGGTAACCTGCATCTTCACAGGTACTAAAATTTCACCGAGTCTCTCGTTGAGACAGTGCCCAAATCGTTACGCCTTTCGTGCGGGTCGGAACTTACCCGACAAGGAATTTCGCTACCTTAGGACCGTTATAGTTACGGCCGCCGTTTACTGGGGCTTCAATTTTGAGCTTCGCTATTGCTAACCCATCCTCTTAACCTTCCAGCACCGGGCAGGCGTCAGCCCCTATACGTCATCTTTCGATTTTGCAGAGACCTGTGTTTTTGATAAACAGTCGCTTGGGCCTATTCACTGCGGCTGAACTTGCGTTCAGCACCCCTTCTCCCGAAGTTACGGGGTCATTTTGCCGAGTTCCTTAACGAGAGTTCTCTCGCTCACCTTAGGATTCTCTCCTCGACTACCTGTGTCGGTTTGCGGTACGGGTCATTTGTTTCTAACTAGAAGCTTTTCTTGACAGTGTGACATTGAGACTTCGGTACTTTATTTCCCTACTCATCACAACTTGTCCTTAAAGATAAAAGCATTTGACTCTTATCAAGACTTGTTGCTTGAACGTGCACTTCCAGTCGCACGATCTCATAGCCTCCTGTGTCCCTCCATTGTTCAAACAAAACAAACGAGTACAGGAATCTCAACCTGTTATCCATCGCCTACGCCTATCGGCCTCAGCTTAGGTCCCGACTAACCCTGGGAGGACGAGCCTTCCCCAGGAAACCTTAGTCATTCGGTGGACAGGATTCTCACCTGTCTTTCGCTACTCATACCGGCATTCTCACTTCTAAGCGCTCCACCAGTCCTTACGATCCAGCTTCAACGCCCTTAGAACGCTCTCCTACCATAGAACCAAAGGTTCTATCCACAGCTTCGGTAACATGTTTAGCCCCGGTACATTTTCGGCGCAAGGGCACTCGACTAGTGAGCTATTACGCACTCTTTAAATGGTGGCTGCTTCTAAGCCAACATCCTAGTTGTTTGTGCACCCTCACATCCTTTTCCACTTAACATGTATTTTGGGACCTTAGCTGGTGGTCTGGGCTGTTTCCCTTTCGACAATGGATCTTATCACTCACTGTCTGACTCCCGGATATAAATGAATGGCATTCGGAGTTTATCTGAATTCGGTAACCCAAGACGGGCCCCTAGTCCAAACAGTGCTCTACCTCCATCATTCTCAAATCCGAGGCTAGCCCTAAAGCTATTTCGGAGAGAACCAGCTATCTCCAAGTTCGTTTGGAATTTCTCCGCTACCCACACCTCATCCCCGCACTTTTCAACGTACGTGGGTTCGGTCCTCCAGTGCGTTTTACCACACCTTCAACCTGGACATGGGTAGGTCACATGGTTTCGGGTCTACGACAACATACTCATTCGCCCTATTCAGACTCGCTTTCGCTACGGCTCCGCTTCTTCAGCTTAACCTCGCATGCTATCGTAACTCGCCGGTTCATTCTGCAAAAGGCACGCTATCACCCATTAACGGGCTCTAACTTCTTGTAGGCACACGGTTTCAGGTTCTATTTCACTCCCCTTCCGGGGTGCTTTTCACCTTTCCCTCACGGTACTGGTTCACTATCGGTCACTAGAGAGTATTTAGCCTTGGGAGATGGTCCTCCCGGATTCCGACGGAATTTCTCGTGTTCCGCCGTACTCAGGATACTCATAGGTGTGTTGTCAATTTCGTCTACGGGGCTTTTACCCGCTACGGCTGACCTTTCCAAGTCGATTCGACTATCCACAACAGCTACCACAGCTGAGTCCTACAACCCCAACAAGCAAGCTTGTTGGTTTGGGCTGTTTCCGTTTCGCTCGCCGCTACTAAGGAAATCGATTTTTCTTTCTCTTCCTGCAGGTACTTAGATGTTTCAGTTCTCTGCGTCTACCTTCTAATAGCTATGTATTCACTATTAGATAATATCCTATAAAAGATATTGGGTTCCCCCATTCGGAAATCTCCGGATCATAGCATACTTACTGCTCCCCGAAGCATATCGGTGTTAGTCCCGTCCTTCATCGGCTTCTAGTGCCAAGGCATCCACCGTGCGCCCTTATTCACTTAACCTTTTCTAACCTTACGGTTAGCTTTTTTTAATTAATGACTAACTAGCGATAGATAATCATTAATACATTTCACAGTTCTTTTTAAAGAAACTGTTCAACGCGGTGTTCTCGGTTTATGTTGATGTCTAACTTCAACTATCCAGTTTTCAATGAACAATTCGTTTGAGAGTAGACCTCTCAAAACTGAACAAAGTAAAGACAAAATGTGTTTTCCGTAATTATCCTTAGAAAGGAGGTGATCCAGCCGCACCTTCCGATACGGCTACCTTGTTACGACTTCACCCCAATCATCTATCCCACCTTAGGCGGCTGGCTCCAAAAGGTTACCTCACCGACTTTGGGTGTTACAAACTCTCGTGGTGTGACGGGCGGTGTGTACAAGGCCCGGGAACGTATTCACCGTGGCATGCTGATCCACGATTACTAGCGATTCCGGCTTCATGTAGGCGAGTTGCAGCCTACAATCCGAACTGAGAACAGCTTTAAGAGATTAGCTAAACCTCGCGGTCTCGCAACTCATTGTACTGTCCATTGTAGCACGTGTGTAGCCCAGGTCATAAGGGGCATGATGATTTGACGTCATCCCCACCTTCCTCCGGTTTGTCACCGGCAGTCTCGCTAGAGTGCCCAACTGAATGATGGCAACTAACAATAAGGGTTGCGCTCGTTGCGGGACTTAACCCAACATCTCACGACACGAGCTGACGACAACCATGCACCACCTGTCACTTTGTCCCCGAAGGGAAAGCTCTATCTCTAGAGTGGTCAAAGGATGTCAAGACCTGGTAAGGTTCTTCGCGTTGCTTCGAATTAAACCACATGCTCCACCGCTTGTGCGGGCCCCCGTCAATTCCTTTGAGTTTCAGCCTTGCGGCCGTACTCCCCAGGCGGAGTGCTTAATGCGTTAACTGCAGCACTGAAGGGCGGAAACCCTCCAACACTTAGCACTCATCGTTTACGGCGTGGACTACCAGGGTATCTAATCCTGTTTGCTCCCCACGCTTTCGAGCCTCAGCGTCAGTTACAGACCAGAGAGTCGCCTTCGCCACTGGTGTTCCTCCATATATCTACGCATTTCACCGCTACACATGGAATTCCACTCTCCTCTTCTGCACTCAAGTCCTCCAGTTTCCAATGACCTTCCTCGGTTGAGCCGAGGGCTTTCACATCAGACTTAAAAGACCGCCTGCGCTCGCTTTACGCCCAATAAATCCGGACAACGCTTGCCACCTACGTATTACCGCGGCTGCTGGCACGTAGTTAGCCGTGGCTTTCTGGTTAGATACCGTCAAGGTGATAACAGTTACTCTATCACTTGTTCTTCTCTAACAACAGAGTTTTACGATCCGAAAACCTTCTTCACTCACGCGGCGTTGCTCGGTCAGACTTTCGTCCATTGCCGAAGATTCCCTACTGCTGCCTCCCGTAGGAGTCTGGGCCGTGTCTCAGTCCCAGTGTGGCCGATCACCCTCTCAGGTCGGCTATGCATCATGGTCTTGGTAAGCCGTTACCCCACCAACTAACTAATGCACCGCGGGCCCATCCATCAGCGACACTTAAAGCGTCTTTTATGATCTCGCCATGCGGCAAAATCAATTATGCGGTATTAGCACCTGTTTCCAAGTGTTATCCCCCTCTGATGGGCAGGTTGCCCACGTGTTACTCACCCGTCCGCCACTCATTTCTTTTCGGTGGAACAAGCTCCGGTGAAAAGAAATGCGTTCGACTTGCATGTATTAGGCACGCCGCCAGCGTTCGTCCTGAGCCAGGATCAAACTCTCAATAAAAAGTTGATAACATCTTACGATGTTTAAGCTCATTTGTTTAAAACTTGCTAGCGAATTGTATTCACTAAATATGGTTTGTTTCTACATAGTAGAAACGCCCTACACATTTGGTTTGTCTTACTTTGTTCAGTTTTCAAAGGTCTAAACTTAGTTGCGTTAGCAACTTTTATATCATACCAACTATCGAAACATTTGTCAATAACTTTTTTAAAAGTTTTTAAAAGTTTGTTTCAATAATTTTGTATCGCTCGTAGCGACATGAATTAATATAACAATTATATCGCAATTCGTCAACAATTTATTTACATTTTTTTATAATTAATATTAAACTATCCTTTTTTAATAAAAAGTGGTAATTCAATTGCTTCATACATTTGTTTATCAAGTGTTGTTACCGTAACACCTACCAATCTAACATTAATAGTTTGCCAGTTTAATTCTTCCCAAATCTGCGTTGCATAAAAAAATATATCTTCAGATTGATAAATATAATGATTAATCGTTATGCGTTTTGTTGCTGTTTCATATAAATTATTTCTAATCTTTAATACAACTGTTTGAGCTTTTAATTCATTAGCAATTAACTTCTTACTCACTTCTTCAGCCATTTCCCTAATATTTTTCAAAACATCTTGTTCTTGCATCAGTGTTTTAGAGAAAGTCCTCTCTCTACCAATTGATTTTCTCTCACGATTATTTTCTACTGGATCATTATGGATTCCTCTAACTTTACGATATAAGCTGTAGCCTTTTTTCCCAAACAAATCAATCAAGGTCATTTCTGGAATGTTATATAAATCTTTCCCTGTATATACTCCTAGATCATGCATTAACGGAATAGTTTTCTTTCCAATGCCATAAAATTTTTCTATTGGTAACTCAAACAAAAACTTTTGTGCTTGTTCTGGCAGGATAACTGTTAATCCTTTTGGTTTTTCAAAATCCGATGCTATCTTGGCTAAAAATTTATTATAGCTTACACCAGCAGAACTTGTTAATTGAACTTTTTCATATATATCGGATTGAATCATTCTAGCGATTTTTATCGCACTTTTAATTCCTTTTTTATTATGTGTCACATCTAAGTATGCTTCGTCTAAAGATAAAGGTTCAATAATATCAGTATATTCTTTAAATACTTCATGTATTTGTTTCGATATTTCCGAATAGTACTCTCTATTTCCTGCTACAAATGTGGCATGTGGACATAATTCATAAGCTTTCTTGGCACTCATAGCCGAATGAATCCCGTATTTTCTTGCTTCATAATTTGCTGTTGTCACCACCCCACGACCGTTTGTATCTTTGGGGTGTTTTGCGATGACTAATGGGTTTCCTTTGAGCTTTGGATTATCTCTTTCTTCTATAGAAGCATAAAAAGCGTCCATATCAATATGAATAATTTTTCTTGATAAATCATTTATTAACGGAAATTTCAATCCATTTGACATTATTTGCCCTCCTAATAGAATGTGTGTTCGCTTTATTATATCATGAAGACACAAAAAAACCACCAAAGCCGTCGCTCTAGTGGAAATGAAGGTTGTAAATGATTCTATCTAAACTTAAATAGAAGTCAAAAACCAATTCGGGATAATTGGTATGCCACCCATCATACGACTTAAGACTTAAATAAATCTGACTATATGGTATCAATACACTAAAAAAAGAATGAGAATAATCTCATTCTTTAGAAATTCGTCCAAATCTCATCATCTTCTTCCACAACAGCTTCTAAAAATTTCCCTTTAGATAAATCATCATAGAAAGCTGCTTTTGTTGCATTTACATATGGGTTAATCCATAAGAAACCTATCCCTAATGTCAACAAACCTAGAAGATACCAACCTAAAAAACTAACATCTAGCCAAAATAATCTTTCTTTATGACCATTCATTAAGTCACGGCTTTCAGTAATAAATGACGTTGCTCCCATACTGCGAGTATCTCTTGTAGCTGCTAAGTCTTTATAAATAAAGTTTGCTTGTGAATATGAATAAATCTTAACAATACCCGGAATAATAAACAATAATGACCATAAATATCGGAAAATATATGTCAAAATATTAATTAATAATACTGGCACAAAGTCATTTCCATTAAATAACCGAAAAGACTGCCTAAAGGATAACTCTGCTTCTCTACCTTTTCGAATAACATCAAGAAATGTAAAAGAAATACCAATTGTTAAAAAAGTCATGACAAAACTCATAATTGGACTAGCAAAGGGGATAGATGTTACTGAAGCAAAGACCTCTGAAACATTTGAACTAAAAGAATCATCATCATACTCTTCTGCCCACATTATTTCTTCTTTGGCACTACCATAATCACTATCAGTTGCATCAAAATTATCCGTCGCCATCAACCCAATAAATATCGTGATTCCTATTACCAGAAGCATCGAAATTATTTGAATAATGGATGGCAACGGCTTCTTTCCAACGTCCTCTTAATGATTCTCTTGCTTGTTGTTTTAGCTCTTTAGATGACTTATACATCCTATCGCACCCTTCTCCTTTTTAATTTAAAATTATTTTATCACTTTTTTAAATAAATGAACATCTTTTATATCTTTTATATCATTTCTATAATGTCTCCACTATTCAATAGTATTAACTTAGATGACGTAACGGGGCGTTGGTAGATTTCTTCTAAGGCTAATTTATAAAGTGTCATCTGACCTTTATACCTGTCTGTTAATTTCTCTAAATCCTTTTGTGTACGTTGTTTAGGAACATAGTCTGTTTTAAAATCATATAAAATAAGCTCCTTATCAGTTAAAATAAAACCATCTATAATCCCGTGAATCAACACTTCATCATTTTTCTTTGTCACATAATCTTGATACAACTCTTTTGCTGGTAATAATAAAGAGAAAGGTTGCTCTCGTCTAATGACCTCATGATGATCAATCATGTATTGACCAAAATCTGATTTAAAAAACGTCTCAATAAGTTTTATAGGTAACCTGCTAGCTAATTCTTTTGTAAACACATCTTCATCAACGAGGTGCTGAACTAATCTTTCTAGTTCGCTCATTGTGGGTTGTTTATCTAAAGGTAGCATTTGTAATAGTAAATGAATAGCCGATCCGATGTCTGTAGACCCAATAACAACATCGCCTTGCATAAACTCTGGTTTTGCCATCTCTTTTACCACTTCACGATGGGCTTTTATTTGTCGTTCTTTCGAAAAATCAAGCGTTGGTAAATCTTTCATATCCGGATCTTCAAATAATCGTTTTACTTCTGATACTGATTGATAACTTGTTGTCATTGTGGCATCTTTTTCTGGATAAGAATAATTCAGTCGATCAACTACTTCTTTAAGTAACTTCACATTTGGTTCAATATCAGATTGTTTATACTCGATTTGTTCGTCTTGTTGCAGTGTATGATTAGCTAGAATAGCATCTTCTTCATAAAAATGAATGGAAAAATTACCAGGATGTTTTTTTAGTCCTGGTAGAACAGAAATTTCACTATCCGGGAAGAACTCTGCAAAACTTGGGTGTCTGACTAACGTCATCCCAACCCAATCCATTAAAGTATAACTTGATTGTCTTGTTGCTGTTGGTAACACCATATGATCCGTTTGTGCGGTTGTTTGCCATTTTTTATAGGCTGCATCCATACTTTTATAGGAACCAACTAGATATAATTTTTCTTCCGCACGAGTTAAGGCCACATATAATTTTCGCATCTCTTCAGCTAATAGCTTTTGTTTTTTATGCTCTCTTATCACACTGAATGGAAAGGTATCATATTCCACACGTTTGGTTACATCTTTATACTTTACTCCCACACCAAGTTCTTCATCAAATACAAATTTTCGTTGTCTTACATCCATTAGATTAAATTGTTTGGTCATATCTAGTAAAAAGACAACAGGAAATTCTAACCCCTTGCTAGCATGGATAGTCATGACTCTTACAGCATCAGCTTCTTCATTGATATTAGATGCTTCAGCTAAGTCTTTGTTCTTTTGCTGCATTTTTTCAATGAAGCGAATAAATTGAAAAAGTCCTTTAAAACTCATCTCTTCATAACTAGATGCACGATGATACAACGCATGTAGATTGGCTTTTCTTTGAGCTCCTGAAGGTAGTCCCGCCACATAATCAAGTAAATCTGTGTCTTTATAGATACGCCATATCAATTCAACCAAGCGTTTCCTTCTTGCTAGTTCACGCCATTCGTTAAATTGTTGATTAAAGGTCTCAATTATCTGGTATAACTCAGTTGTTGAGTCAGCTTCTTTCAAAAATTGTTTCAGAGCATCATAATAATAGCCTTGCATATCATAACTTTTAATTAAAACCATATCGTTTTCCACGATACCAACAATTGGCGAGCGTAATATTGCCGCTAATGCGATATCTTGATATGGGTTGTCTATCAATTGTAAAAGTGAAATCATGATTTTGATTTCAGTCGCTTGAAAATAGTTTTGTGTGTCATTAACCATCAATGGAATATCGTATTCTTTAAAAATATCAAGAATATCTAAATTATTTTTCTTAGTTGGTGTCAGTAACACAATATCTTTATAAGAAATCGGACGAGTCACTTTTTCTTTTTTATCAAACAATGGGAACTTTCCATCTATTAGTTCACGGATTTTTAGTGCAACTAAACGCAGTTCGCCTTCTGTTTTTCCGTCTAATTGAAATTCTAAAGAGTCTTCTACCTTATCTTCAGATTCCGTTTGATAAATCAATAATTCCGTATCATAATCCTGACTTTCTGGATAAGATTTATTTCCAACAATTAATTCAGCACTAGAATCATAATCTAATTGACCAAGTTCTTTATCCATTAATTGAGTAAAAACTAAATTGGTAAAATCGAGCACGTTACTTCGCGAACGGAAGTTTTCAGCCAAAATAATTCTACGACCATCATCTTCTGTAGCAAACTGCTCATATTTTTCTATAAAAAGAGTTGGGTCAGCTAAACGGAAACCATAAATTGATTGTTTTACGTCCCCTACCATAAACAAGTTTCCTTCATTCTTTGTAGGACGGCGTAACCAATATAAAATCGTTTCTTGTAGTCGGTTAATATCTTGGTACTCATCAACTAATATCTCGTTAAATTTATGACGGTAATAAGTCGATGCTTCCGACTCGACCCATTTACCGTCTTCAAATTTACGTAAAATAGCCAGTGTCAAATGTTCCAAATCATTAAAGTCGAGCACATGTCTTGTGTCTTTTTCTTTTGTAAATCGGTCAATAAACTGTTTGGTTACATGGATTAACTCGTGAATCAATGGTAGTGAAACTTCTAGTATCTCTAACATCTCTTTTGGACTTTGCTTAAAGTATTGTTTACGTACTTTTGAGATACTCTCTTTCACTTCATCACGAGTTGATTTTATCTCTTGGTACTCCTCCATCACTTCTTCAGAGGCTGTTTTTTTAGATGGTGCTTTAATTCGTGAGAAAGGTGTGCCAACTAGATACTCATAAAACTCATCCAATCGATCATCAGATAATAAAGATAACAGTGTATCGACAATTTCTTTATCACTCATCATTGTTTCGAGAGTTTTTTTCAATTCTTCATCACCTTGACAACGATTAACTAACTCATCAACAGTCGCTTGACTTAACACCAGCTGGTTCATCAATTGAGGCTTCATATAGTCTTGATACAGTGAGGACGTCACTAAACTATCACTTAACTGATAATTAATGAGTAAGTCATCCAACCATTTTTGTGGCTCTGAGTTGGCTTGAGCGAAAAGGTGTAAAGAAAAAATGAGTTCCATTAGTCCATTATCATTGCGGTCATTTGAAAAATTCTCTGTTAATTGATAAAAAATTTCTCTTTCCTCACCGTATAATTCTTCCCTTAATTCATCCCAAACATCTTCTTTTAACAAGAGATTTTCCGTTTCATCGGTTAGTAATCGAAAAACTGGATCAATATGAATCAAATAATAATATTTTTGAATGACTCGTAAACAAAAAGCATGCAATGTACTGATTGCGGCTGTTGGTAATAAACCTAATTGTTTGACCAAATGTTCTTTTTGCTTGTTATCAACTTCTTCGGTAATGGCTGATTGGATTGCCACTTTTATTCGCTGTTTCATCTCTTTTGCTGCTGCTTCAGTGTACGTTACAATTAATAACTCATCGACATTGACACCAGATTTTATTTTTTGAATCACACGTTCTACTAACACCGTTGTTTTACCAGAACCAGCAGAAGCAGAAATCAACAAATTATCCCCAGAATCATAAACAGCTTGCCACTGCTTGTCTGTAAAATGACTACTTTCGGGTTTTAACGGGATATTCACTTTACTCATTTGTCTCCTCCTTTAGCTCTGTTTGTATTTTTTCGATAATCGTTTCTTTGTCTAGCGACTCTAAACGATGATAATTATTTTCTGGTAGCATCACATCAAACTGACAGACACTACGATAAGGACAAAATCCACATGCTATTCTCTTTTGTTCTTTATAAGCTGGGTTTAATTTTGTACTACCCTCGTATATTTTTTCGCCTGCTTCTTTAAAGTTTTCACGGTTATGCGTGACTAAACTAGATAATTCGTCAGACGAAATAAAACTTGCCGACTTCATTTTGCCACTCTTTAGTTGCTGATAAGGATACACTAATGACTTAACTTGTGGATCTATCGTTTTATCTAAGTTTTCTAAAATCAACTCATCTTCAACCAATAAACCATTGTACCTATATTCCTCCAATAACCTTTCATCTAAAGTATCCGGTGAAAATTTCTCGTCAACACTGATGACAGGATTTTTGATATGCATATATAATGCCCCAGCAGGTTTTGCCGTTTGTCCAACTAATTCAACAGCATTGGTTAGGGCAACATCAAGATACGTAATCATCTGCATAGCTAAACCATAATAAGCGTCAACAAAATCAAAATTATGTTTACTTGATTTATAATCCACGACACTCAAATAAATATCATCTTCCAAGACCATTTTATCTAAGCGGTCGATTTTCCCTCTAACTTTGACTTTCTTTTTATTGTTTAAAACAATCTCTAAACTATTTAATCCAGCTTGTTTCAAAGACTCACCAAATAAAACTTCTGTTTGAATTGGTGTCATATTGCTTCTTTTAGCTTGTTCTTTTAACGATAAGCAAACTCGCTGAATTGTTTTTTCAAGCTGATAAGACACATATTTCATACGATTGGTCGTTGATAAAATAGAGAAACGCTTATCTCCCAGAACTTCTTGTAACACAGTTTGTGCCAAACGACTGACCTCGTCATCCGTCATATTTGTCAGTTGTACTTTTTGTTTAATCAATTCTTTAAAGAATAAATCTAGGGCTTCATGATAAAATTCTCCCGCCGCAGCTGGTGATAACTCAAACTGCTCTCTTTCCTGTAAGCCAAGACCATAACGTAAGAAGTATTTGTACTGACACTGGTAAAAATTCTCGATTTTTGAAACAGACGCATAAATCGTGTCACCATATAATGTATCAACTGAATGATTATCCAATGTTTCTGGAATATTTTTATGTGTCAGACTAGCAAACAATCGTTTTGACGCCACTGGTAATTCTTTATGAACACGTTTTTCTAATTGTAAGAATAACCATGGTACACATTCTTTATTTTCTTCATACGTTCTGTATGCCCCTATTAAATCACTTAGTAGGATTTTATCTGTAGAAATAGAATCTAGTACTGTTTCATCCGCTGCCAATCCCACTTCTTTATGCTCAATTGGGATAGCAAAATGACGACTTAGTTGCTCAACATATGGTGAGACTTTGACATCTTTTACTTGATCGCGGTTTTTGGGTGCACTTAGTACTATTTTCTCTGTCGCTGATAATAAAGCTAAGTAAAAAATGAACGGCTCATTTGCCATTGATTCAGTTAAACTATTATTTAAAAAGCTATCTGCTCTTAGTAACTGTGAAAAGACATCTCTTTCTTCATTACTTAACAATGTTTTATTATCAATTTTTTTAGGTAGCACTTGATCTGTTGCGCCAAAAATAAACGTCGCACGATATTTTTTAGCACGTACTCTATCAAGAGACGTTACCACGACTTCATCAATCGAAGCTGGGACTTTACTATAGCTAACCCCTTCTAACCCACTAAGTAAGATTTCTTTAAATATCTCAAATTCAAAAACATCTTCGCCTAATACATTATAATATTCATCCATTAAATCCATTAATGCTTGCCATGTTTGCTCGTGATTTTTTGCTTCCGTTAAATTACCACGTTCTATTTCTTGTTGTTGCATCGCTTGTAATTGTCTATCTACTCCAACAGCTAATAAAAATTGATAAAACAATACGATAGCTTCTTTATTAGTTGTTGCTTGTTTGATTTCTTTGAAAAAATTTAGCAAGAAATCACGAATTAAATGCCTAATATCATTTGATTGCTCTTGAATAATTTGCTCGTTGTCTAAAGATTCTTCATCCGTATCGTATTGATATGTTACATACTCCCAATCAGATTTTTTTATCCAGTCAGATCCACTATAGCCATAAGCTAAGACCACATTTTCAGTGTAGTCAACCGCTTGTCTAAAGGCTTGCATCTTTTCTTCCCACGTTTCAAAATCTTTTGTCAATTCAACATCAGGAAAACACAGCTCTGTTCTTAAAAAACGCATGACATCTTTGTATTGATAAAACGACTCATCCATTTTAAAGAGTGAACGTAACCATTCTACTAACGGGTGATTTGCCATGTCTTCTTCTTCATTGATGTAATAAGGAATGTCCATATCATCAAATACTGACATAATTTCAGACGTGTACGTTTCGATATCTCGGCTAATTAAGGCAATTTCTTCGTAACGATATCCTTCAGTAGAAACTAGGTCTCTAATTTTTGTTCCGATTGCTTTCACTTCTTGATATGTATCTGTGCAACTCCATAATGACAGTACATTCGTTACAAGATTGTCCTCTAATTTTTTAGGGACTAATTCTTGGAGGTTTTGCCATTCACTGGCAAGTTGTCTCATTGGTGTCATATTGGTTACTTTTTTTCGGTAATCAAACATCACAGGAATACTATTTTCTCTTGCTACATGATAGAGGTCTTGATACATTCTTGATGTATTATAAAATAATTGATAACTATCGAGTGTATTATCCTTTGGTGCCTGATCTAGAATAAAGTTCATTTTCACCTCACCAGCAACACGCATTAAAGTCTCGATTAGTTGTTTTTCAATCGCTGTAAAGTTAGTAAATCCTGATACAATAAATTGAACATGTGATAAATCTTTATCTTGTAAAAATAAAGCGAGTTCCGTCAATAAATCTTTATCAGCAATATGATGTGATATCAACATATCTTGATATGTTTGATAGATTAACTGAATATCCACTAATTTTGTGACATAGTCTTCTTGATTCGTTGACTCAAGAGTATCCACACCTTCTATTACCTCTTTTAATTCTAATGGAGAAATATTGCCTTGTTGCAATTCATTAAACAAATCTAATAACTGCTGAATAAATCCTGGACGATCTACTTCACGTTTAAATAAGACTAGCTCATCTTTACATGTGATCAAACTTTTTCTAATCAACATAAACTTCCCTGAATCACTTAGTCTAGTTGCTTGATAACTTTTTGTTTGCTGCATATAATACCACGCAAGCCTAGAAAAACTAAACACTTGTAGTCTCATGCTCGCCATATATTGTTGCGTACTAAATTTAGGTAGCGTATGCATTTTTTTCAGCACGTTAATCTCTGTTTCAAATTTGACATGGTTAGGTACTAAATAAAACACCTCATGATGCATAGATTTATCTAGCCATTCAACTGACATGGTTAGTAAGTCTTCTACAATGTCTTCATCTGCTGTATTTAATACAAACTGGAGACTCAATATTAACACCTCAATCCCTTTATTTATCTCCTTAATTTTAACATATCTCATCATTTAAAACTCTCTCATTACTTCTTTATAATTCATGAAATTTTCATTCAATTAATTGTTATTTATGATATATTGCTAATATTGAAATGGAGGTTTTATTATCGACGAGAAAAAACAATATGGTCTTTGGACCGCAATTGCGATGATTATCGGTATTTGTGTAGGGTCTGGAATCTTTTTCAAAGTAGGAAACATCCTAGCTTTTACTGGAGGTAACGTTTTCTTAGGTGTGTTGGTTTTTATCATTGGGGCGTTATGTATTATATTTGGTAGCCTATCTTTGACAAACCTAGCTGAACGCACCACTAAAAACGGTGGAATGGTTGCTTATTTTGAAGAATTCTTTTCAGAACCAGTAGCTAGTGCTTTTGGTTGGTATCAAACATTTTTATACTTTCCAACTATTGGTGTTGTGGTCTCATGGGCCGCTGGAACCTACACAACCCTATTACTGAACTTGCCACAAACTCTTCCCTATCAAATGGGTATTGGATTTTGCTATATGATTTTTTTCTATCTATTAAATATCGTGTCTAGTCAATTTGCTGGATGGTTTCAAATTATTTCAACCATCACGAAACTAATTCCTTTAATTGGTATTGGATTAATCGCTATTTTTTGGACGAAAGACACACCAATTGTTCCTGCTACTGTTACACTTGTTGAACCAACAGATGTTGGACTTGGTTGGTTAGCCGCTTTAGCTCCCATGGCTTTTTCATATGATGGTTGGCCTATTGCTCTATCTATTTCTCACGAAGTAAAAGGTGGTAGTCAAACGATGAAAAAAGCGTTGTGTTTTGGACCGATTATTGTATTAGTCGTTTATCTATCTTACTTTTTAGGTTTAACACATATATTAGGACCAGAATACATCTTATCAATGGGCGAGGGTGCTGTCATGGAGATTGGTGAAATGCTATTTGGTCATATTGGACAAAAAGTGATTTTACTCTTTATCTTAGTTGCACTATTTGGTGTGATTAATGGTGTCACCTTAGGACATATTCGTATGCCTTATGCTTTAGCAACAAAAAATATGTTACCAAACAGTCAAAAAATTATAGACAATTATCATCATAAAAAATCTGTTAGCACTTCAGCTATTATTGCCCTCTTAACTGGATGTGGTTGGTTTATCATTCACTACATCACACAAGCATTCCAATTAATGGGACTAGGTGATATTGGGGAAATTGCCATTGTTTTTGGTTACATGTGGTATATGGCTCTTTATTTTAAAGTCATTCAACTTTATTTAGATAAAGATATTAAAGAAACCTTCACAGGACTTATTTCTCCTATTTTAGCTATTGTTGGTGGATTAATTATTCTGTTTGGTGGTTTCTATGAAAATCCTATTTTTGAATTTGTATCATTTGGTATTTGTTTCCTATTTTGTTTAATGGGCTATATCACCTTTAGAAAAAACCAATCCAATAATATGATAAAACAGTAAAAAAAGAAACGATTTTTTTCGTTTCTTTTTTTATACCCTCTTTTTATTTCTCAATCAACATGTTATGATATATCATATAAAAATAAATTTAAAATGATATATCAAAGGAGAGTTTAAATGTTACTTTCAAACATCGATACACGTCATGGGACAGCTAATCAACATAGCTATTCTAATGGAAATACCTTACCTTATACCGGTGTGCCATTTGCAATGAATTACTTCTGCCCGCAAACCACACATCAAAATGGGAGTTGGTGGTTTCATCCAAAAGATCATACTTTTCAAGGGATCCGTTTAACACATCAACCAAGTCCGTGGATGGGAGACTTTTCTCATTTATTACTTTCACCTGTGTCAGGAGCAATAAATTCCACTGATTTATTTTTTAACCAAGGATCTTATCGGCCTGAAGAAGCAACTTTTCAACCACATTACTTATCAATTTATTCTGAAAGACATCGTATCTTAACAGAATTGGTAGCGCATACTTATGGTGCACATATAAGATTTACCTTTAACCGAAAAAATATGACAACCGGAATGCTTTTTACCGCTCCTGGTATTAAATCAATCACTATTAAAAACAATCATGTAACTGGCTATATTTCTAATATGGCTGGTTGTGAAGATAAAGAGTTAAAAATGTATATCGACCTTTCTTTTTCTACAAATATTGAGTCTTTAAAATGCCAAGAAAATAATCACATGATTGATTTAGGAACTCAATACAAAGGAGAAGAAAAAACACTTTATCTGTCATTTGACAAGTTAGATTCTGATGGAGTGCTTGATTTACAACTTGCGACATCATTTATTAGTCAAGAACAAGCGACACTCAACCTAGAACGTGAATTACCTCATACTTTTGATGAACATAAAAATCTAGCTGCAGATAAATGGCTAAATTATCTCAATCGAATTGAAGTGAGCGACAAAAATAAGGAAAAAGTCGCACTATTTTATCAAATGATGTATCGTTGTTTCTTGTTTCCACAGACCTGGTATGAATTAGACAAAGACAACCAACCAATTCACTATGACACGTTAACTAAAACCATTAAATCAGGTTATTACTATACTAATAATGGCTTTTGGGATACTTGTCGTTCACTTTTTCCTCTGTATTCACTTATCGCAACAGAAGAATATGAAAAAATGCTAGCAGGTTTCTATAACGCGTACAAAAATAGTGGCTATTTACCAAAATGGCTCTCTCCTGATGAGAGAGGTTTAATGCCTGGCACATTGATTGATGCTGTCATCGCTGACGCTGCAGTAAAACATATTGCGACAGACAAGATGCCTGATTTTCTTGAAGCCATGTTAAAAAGTGCCACAACCGTTAGTGGAAAGGATAATTATGGTCGATCTGGCACACTTGATTATCTAACTTATGGCTATGTACCAAATCACTATCACGAAAGTGTCAACCACACTCAAGATTATGCTTATAGTGATTTTTGTATTTCACAAGTGGCTGAGGTGTTAGATGATAAAAACTTGGCACAAAAATACGCTAAACAATCACTTAATTATCGAAACTTAATTGACTTTGACTATGGTGTCTTACGTTCAAAAGATAAAAATGGACAGCCAAGAACACCTTTTAATCCCTATGCTTGGGGACGTGATTATGCTGAAGGAAGTGCCTACCAAAATAGTTTTGCTGCATTTCATGATTTTAGCGGTCTGATTCAATCTCTTGGTGGAAAGGAACGTTTCAAAGAAATTATCACAGATTTGTGCAATTCTTACCCTATTTTTGATGTTGACGGATATGGCTTTGAAATTCATGAAATGAGTGAAATGGCAGCCATTGACTTTGGACAAATTGCCATTTCTAACCAACCTAGTTTCCATCTACCATTTTTATTTAACTATGTTGGAGAACTATCAACTACCCAACACATTGTAAAAGAATTACTATCAAAAGCCTTTAAATTAGGATTTGATGGCTATCCGGGTGATGAAGATAACGGTAGCATGAGTGCTTGGTTTGTCTTGAACAGTTTAGGGTTTTATCCTGTGACTCCAGGTAGTGGTGAATATGTCATAGGCATTCCTTTTGTTGATAAAGCGGTGATTCATTTATCAAATGGAAATGACTTAACCATTCAGACAAATAATAATGTCCCGCAATATCACTATTCCAAAAATATTTTGAGAAATAATCAACACTACAACCAGCTCTTCTTTACCCATAATGATTTAATGACAGGTGGAAACATAGAATTTGACTTATGCTTAGTTCCACCAATCAAACACTACACAGAAACTGATTTACCTTTCTCATTAACATAAAAAATCTAGCGGAATTATTCCCCGCTAGATTTTTTTAGATAGGTTTCATAATAAATAATCGGTATCTGACTTCCCACACGATGTTTTTTAGTCATTAACTCCTGATACAGAGTATGTGCTTTTTTATCATTTTTTGATATCATGGCTTGCCATAACTGGTCTTCTAACATCACTCTATCAAACCAAGGTGTAATCTCTGTCAAAAAGTTAGGATTGTTCATTTTTTTCAGTCTTTCAAATGCTTGACTTAATTCTTTCAAAATATCTGTCAAGGCATCAATATCTTGTAGATTTACTAACTGCTGCCACTCTACTGGTATGCTTGGTTCAATATGTCTGTTGGTAAAATGTTTTGATAAAATATCTAATGCTCGGGCATTCTCTTCTGTTTGACCATACTCCTGTAATACTTGATACCACATCGCTAAATCATTTGCTCGATCTGTTTGCCACATATATTTTGCACTGTGTCCAACCGTTATTTTAGAAAGTTCCCACTGTGCCATTGGGTTTAATACAATTCCATTTACATTATACTGTTCATCTGATAGATGCTTACTGCGATTGCTATATTGACTTAAAAAAATTAATTCATTGTCTTGTTCAAAATCATTAACCGGTACATTATCCCAAATAATCATCTGACGTCGATAAATATTAGACATTTTTTTATGTCTTCTGTTGTAATATGTCGAGATAGTGTTGTTGGACCTGTCCAAAACAGTGGAATATCTTGATGTAACAATCTTGTCAATTCTTCTAAATATGGAGAATCATAGTGATTATCATATTCTGTTGGACAAGCAACAAATTTAACATAAGGGATTTCTTCTACTAAACAATCATAAATAGTGTTCATCAAATAAGCATGCGCTTGAGCACTTGTTTTAAATTTTTTCTTCACATCATCACTTAATTCATAAGCAATATCATCCATTAATAATCCAAAATGCGTCACACCTAATTGCAACATTTGTTTCAATTTATGTTTTAATACAGATAAATCTGTGTCATCTAAATAATCCAAGTCATTTCCTGGACTTATCATATACCAAAAATCAACGTGATTAGCTTTTGATAGATTTAATAACTCTCTAAATTCATCTAGTTTCTCTTTGGGGTATAACTCTCGCCAAAGTTTTCGTTGATAGTCATCATCTTTTGGGGCATACATATAAGTGTTCATTCTCTGTGAAGATAAAAAAGTAAGACAATTCTTTCTCATCTCATGTGTCCATGGAATACCATAAAACCCTTCGATTACTCCTCTCACTTCAAATGACGGAGTATGCGTCACTTTTACTATCGGTAGAAATAACTGGTTTTTATTTTTAACAATCAATCTTTGTAATAATTCGATAGCAAATCGGCAGCCATTCATCGAGTGACTGTCAATCAAAATCGTCTTATCTTCCTTGATAGATAATAGAAAGCCATCATTTGATAGGGTTCTGTTAAATCGATGCTTGACTTGAAATTCTCCGTGTTCTTTCTCCCATAAAATAAATGGATGAGCTAAATTGCACTGGTCAAAACAATTATCTAAACTTTCAAATCGAAAAAACGTTCCCGAAAAAGTCATTGATATATTTTTACCTTCTACTACATGGTATTGTTTTGTAAACACCACATCATCATATTCAGCTAATACTTTCAACGTTTGGTCTATCATCATATGGTCATCTCTTTTCTACTATTCTTTTATGTACTTTGTCTTGGAATAATGGAAACAGGAATCACATTAACTAATGAGTAAACTGGTTCTTTATTTAACTGTTTAAGTAATACCTCTCCAGCGACTTCCCCCATACGATAGAAATCTTGTGCAATAGTTGTCAAAGGTGGATCAACTAATTGTGTGGCTTGAATATTATCAAACCCAATAATACCAATTTTCTCTCCAATATCCATGCCTTGTTGTTTTAAATACGTCATTAATCTAATAGCAACAATATCATTTTCACAGACTAAACCAACAGATTCTTTTTTGTTATGACACATAACGTCATAGACTGACTCAAAGAGCTGATCCATAGTTTGTACAGGTGTTTTCACAATATGTTGAGGTATTAAAGAGGCCTCGTAAACTGCTGATAAATAGCCCATGTAACGATCACGAACAGACGAACTTTCTGTTAGACCTGTCCCACTAACAAAAATAACCTCATCATAACCTTTACTGATTAACTCTTTTGATGCAAGAGAGCCACCAGATTCATTATCTGCTACAACGCAAGGGTAATGAATTTTTTCGATTTGTTTATCTAATAAAACGACTGGTATATTTTGCATATGGCATTGGTATAAAAAATCAATGCTTTCTTGCATATTAATGGGGTAATAAATCACTCCAGCATAATCACTTGATAAATACAGAGCATCCTCAGTCTGTAACCAGTCATGAGATTGCATGTGCAAACGATAATCTGATGCGTTAAGTGAAGCAAGTATTCCTTCTGCATAATTCCCTAATCCCTCATTTTGAGCAAACGGCATAACAAACAGTAAGGTATTATTTTTTTCTTGCTGTGCTACTTCTTGACGTTTTTTAACAAAACTTCCTTTTCCACGTACACGATAAATTAGTCCTTCTGTTTCAAGTTCCATTAGTGCTCGCTTAGACGTAATCCGACTAACATCATATTTTTCAGATAATTCTAATTCTGTTGGCACTTGTGTTTCTTCAAGATACACACCAGTTAGTATATCTTTTTTTAATTCTTGATATATTTTTTTATATAATGGCTGTTTTGACATCTTTTTCCCACTCCCGACTCCTTATTTTCATTGTATATCATACCATATATATCAAAATAAAAAATATAATGAAGCACTAGACACTTATAATGATATATCATATAATGGTAATTGTAAACAAAAGATATATCATTAGGAGGGCTATTATGGCTTATACTGAAATACCAAAATCAGTGCAACACTTTATGGAACAAATGACACAAAAATGTCACGAGGTCAATCAACCTAGATGGGCAGAAAACTTTAATGCAGGATTTGCTAATACATTACTAACCACTGTTCGACGTTATGATGATGGAACAACGTTTCTTTTGACAGGTGATATCCCTGCCATGTGGTTAAGAGATTCAACAGCTCAATTTCGTCCCTACCTAGTTATCGCGAAAGATGATGATGACATTCGTTCACTGATTACCGGCCTAGTTAAACGACAATTTAAATATATTAATATGGATCCTTACGCTAATGCTTTTAATGAAACCCCTAACAATAAAGGACATCAAACTGATCATACTGAGATGACACCCTGGATTTGGGAAAGAAAATATGAAATTGACTCATTATGTTACCCAGTCCAACTAGCCTATCTTCTATATAAACAAACGGGAGAAACATCTCACTTTAACGAAGATTTTCATGAAGGGGTAAAAAAAATACTCACTGTATGGAAAACAGAACAACACCATAATCACTCTCCTTATCGTTTTGAAAGAGACACAACAAGACTAGAAGATACTTTAACTAATGATGGAAAAGGCACACCTGTTGACGATACAGGCATGACATGGTCTGGTTTTAGACCGAGTGATGATGCTTGTCAATATGGTTATCTTGTTCCATCGAACATGTTTGCTGTGGTCGTTTTAGGTTATATTGTTGAACTCTATTCAACCTTATTTACAGACAATACTGTGCTAGAACAAGCAAATAAATTAAAAAAAGAAATCGATGCTGGTATTAAAGAACATGCCATTGTTAAAAATAATGATGGAGAAAATATCTTTGCTTATGAAGTAGATGGAAAAGGACATTATTCTATTATGGATGATTCCAATGTGCCGAGTTTAATGGCCGCTCCTTACCTTGGCTATCTAGATAAAAATGATCCACTCTATCTTTCAACAAGAAAAACATTGCTAAGTAAAGAAAATCCTTATTTTTATGAGGGAGAATTCGCTAAAGGGATTGGTAGCTCACACACACCTGAAAATTATGTTTGGCCAATTGCTTTGGCTATAGAAGGTCTAACAACAGATGATAAACAAGAAAAAGAACGGATTTTAAATTTACTCGTTGATTGCGATGGCGGAACACACTTGATGCACGAAGGATTTGACGTTAATAATCCAAATCACTTTACTCGAGAATGGTTTTCTTGGGCGAATATGATGTTTTGTGAGCTGGTTATGGATTACTTTGATATCACCATTAATGCACATTACAACTAAGCAAGGGAGATTCTGACATGAAAAATAAAAAAGTGTATATCATATCTCATAGTCATTGGGATAGAGAATGGTACTTACCTTACGAGCAACATCATATGAGATTGATTCGTTTGATGGATGATTTATTAGAAATTTTTGAAACCAATCCAGATTTCAATAGTTTTCACTTGGATGGCCAAACGATTATTTTAGATGACTACTTACAAGTACGTCCTGAAAAAAAAGAAGCGGTAGAACGTGCCATTAAAAACGGCAAATTACGTATTGGACCATTTTATATTTTACAAGATGATTTTCTTATTAGTAGTGAAGCCAACACGCGTAATACGCTGATAGGTCTAGAAGAAAGTAAAAAATGGGGAAATCCTGTCATGTTGGGTTACTTCCCTGATACCTTTGGAAACATGGGACAAACCCCTCAAATGATGAAAGAAGCAGGGATTAAAGCAGCAGCCTTTGGACGTGGTGTCAAGCCAACCGGATTCAACAATGCCGTGATCAATGACGAAAAATATGCGTCTCAATTTTCTGAAATGTGGTGGGAAGGACCAGATAGCACTAAAATATTTGGCTTATTATTTGCCAACTGGTACAGTAACGGCAATGAAATTCCAACAACGAAAAAAGAAGCAATTGAATTTTGGGAGAAAAAATTGGCAGACGCTAACCAATATGCTTCGACGGATCATCTTTTAATGATGAATGGTGTGGATCATCAACCCGTTCAAAAAGACGTTACACAAGCCATCGCTTTAGCCAATGAACTCTATCCAGATATTGAGTTTATTCATAGTAATTTTGATGATTATTTAGCTGCTGTCATGTCTGATTTACCTGACAACTTGAGTACAGTGACTGGGGAATTAACGTCTCAAGAAACAGATGGTTGGTACACATTAGCTAACACAGCTTCTGCTAGAATTTATATCAAACAAAAAAATACTGAAGTCCAACGACAATTAGAAAATGTCACAGAACCATTGGCAACTATGGCCTATGACATGACAAAATCTTATCCACACGATGAGCTTCGTTATGCTTGGAAAACCTTAATGCAAAATCACCCACACGACAGTATTTGTGGCTGTAGCGTGGATGAGGTTCATCGTGAAATGATGGCACGTTTTGATAAAGCATTAGAAGTTGGCAAATACTTATCAGATGAGGCTACTTTGGCTTTAACAAGCAATATTGACACAAGTAAACTACCAAAAAATAGTAAACCGTTTGTTGTTTTTAATACAGCTGGTGTCGAAAAAAATGACGTCATTGAAACAACGATTGAATGGATGCGTCGCCCATTTTCTGAAGGGAAGCCGAATGAATTATATGATGAATTAAAACAAATCGCCGAAACATTGAATGAATTTCATGTAGTAGATAGTGATAGAAATGTCATTCCAAGTGAATTAGTGACTGTGGATGTCGCCTTTGATTACGATTTACCAACTGACCGTTTTAGAATCCCTTATATGGCAATTTTTGTCACAATCAGATTATCTCTTGCGTCATTCAATGAAATGAGCTGGCAGTCATTTGCCTTAGTCGAAGGGGCATCCCAAACTAAGGATAAGACTTTGTTTGATAAAAACACTCAAACAATTGAAAATGATTATGTTAAAGTCGCTATACAAAATAATGGACTGATTGATATAACCAATAAAGAATCCAACATCACTTACCCAAGTGGATTAATATTTGAAAATGTAGGAGATATTGGGAATGAATACATTTTTAAACAACCGGAAAATGATATTCCTCTATACGCACATGATTTTCCTACGACAATTACCGTTGTAACAGATACACCATTAGTATGTGAAGTGTTGATTGAACAACAAATGATGATTCCACTTTCAGCGGAAGACTTATTACAAGAAGAAATGAAAGCTGTCATTGAAATGCGGGATAGACAAGCACAACGCAGTAAAGATTTAGGCACATTTACTCTTAAAACAACTTTAAGAGTAGAAAAGAATAATCGTCAAATTAAATGTCACACTGAATTTGATAATCAAATGCGAGATCATCGTTTACGCGTTCTTTTTCCAACTGGTTTAACAACAGAAACTCATGTTGCTGAAAGTATTTTTGAAGTAGTTGAACGACCAAACACTGTACAAAATAAACATTGGGAGAACCCAACAAATCCACAACATCAACACTCTTTTGTAGCGTTAAGAGATGAAAAAAATGGCATCACCATATCAAATTACGGTTTAAATGAGTATGAAATTCTAACTAACAATACTATTGCTGTGACATTGCTACGCGCTGTTGGTGAATTAGGAGATTGGGGATATTTCCCAACACCAGAAGCTCAGTGTCGTGGCAAACAATCGGTTGATTTTGCCATAGAAGTCACAACTGAAAACACATTATTTGATTCTTACAAACGTGCTCAAAGTTTCCAAATCCCAACAACAGTCAAACAAACAACACATCACACAGGCGTATTAGCTCCTAATTATCAATTCTTATCCATTGATGGTAAACAGTTTGCATTGACTGCTCTTAAAAGACAAGAGTTTGGAGAAGATATTATTACAAGAGGATTTAACTTATCCAATCAAACCTCTTCTACTCTTAACCTAGAAATAAATGAGTACACACCATTTGAAGCCAATATGATTGAAGAATTTAAAGAAAATACATCGGTCTCTACTATTATGGAACCTGCGAAAATCCAAACATTACGTTGGAAAAAGAAATAAAAAATAACACTCTATTTAGTCAGATGATTAAATAGAGTGTTTTTCGTTATTTCATTAATCCTTCATGAATGGTATCTAAATTCCATTTCAACATATCATAATAAGTATCTCCTGTTTCACCTTTTTTCGCTAATGAATCAGTAAATATCGTATCATAAATTGGAATACCTGTTTCTCGCGAGACAGTCTCCATACTGCGAGCATCCACACTTTGTTCAACAAATAGATTGGGCACTTTTGTTTGTTTAATCTTATCAATAATCTGACTCATCTGATCAGGTGTTCCTTGGTTTTCTGTGTTGATTTCCCAAATATACGCTGCATTTACCCCGTAAGCTTTAGAGAAATATTTAAATGCGCCCTCACTCGTTACAAGTAAGTTTTTCTCCTTAGGAATATCTGCGAAACGACTGGTATTTTCATTGTGTAACGCTTCTAATTTTTCTGTATAGGCTTTGGCGTTTTTTTCATAATCATCTTTATGTTTTGCATCTTTCTCAACTAAAACATCCTTGATGTTATTCACATAAGTGATACCATTTTTTAATGATAGCCAAGCATGAGGGTCTTGCTCACTTTCTTGCCCCTCACTCGTTAGATACATTGGCTCAACATTTTTACTGACAACAAAATAATCTTCATTTTCTTTTTTCTTACTTGTTTGCATTAATTTTAAGAACCAACCATTGCCACCTGTTTCAAGATTCAACCCATTATAGAAAATCACATCCGCATCGGTTGATTTTGAGATATCCTCAGGAAGTGGCTCATATTCATGTGGGTCTGTACCTCTAGAAACAATACTGTGAACATCAACATGTTCCCCACCCACATTTTCAACCATATCTGCAATAATCGAATTCGTTGCTACTACTTTAAACTTATCATTCGCTGAATTTTTCTCTGTAGATGATTCTCCCGTTGAGCATCCAGCTAAAACGAATAACATTAAACCGGCAATAATACTTGATAAAATAAGACTAGACTTCTTCAATGACAACTTCCTCTTTTCTTTTAAAAATGAATCCTTGTTTTGGTGAAAATATAAACGCAATGATAAAAAATACAACAGTGGTCAGAACAATAGTGGCTCCTGAAGCTAAGTTATAGGAATAGCTAAAGAATAAGCCAATCACTGCACTAACTGCTCCTAAACTACTTGCAATCACAATCATTGTTGATAACTTATCCGTTAACAGATAAGCTGTAGCAGCAGGTGTCACAAGCATGGCAACTACTAAAATAGTTCCTACTGTTTGTAGAGATGATACTGCAACAAGTGTTAAGAAAAACATTAAAGCATAATGAATAACTTGAACTTTTAGTCCGTAAGCTTGGGCCATGACTGGATCAAACGAGCTGACTAATAATTCTTTATAAAATAAAACCACAAATAAAATGACTGCAACCGCAACGGCTAATGTTGTGTACATATCACTTGGTCTAACTGCCAAAACATTTCCAAATAAAATATGATATAAGTCTGTGGAACTTTCAGCAAATGAGATTAAAATAATCCCTAAAGCGAAAAATGAACTAAACACAATCCCGATGGCCGTATCATTTTTTAATTTACTCTTTTGTGTCACAAAACCAATCAATCCTGCTGCCATTATTCCAAAAATTGATGCTCCTATCATGTAGCTACCACCAAGCATGTAAGACACCGCAACTCCAGGTAATACCGCATGAGAAATCGCATCTCCCATCAGAGACATTCCTCTTAAAATAATAAAGCTCCCAATCACACCTGATACAACACCTACAATGACAGACGTGATTAAGGCGTTTTGTAGAAAATCATATTTTACTAAACCTTCAATAAAATGTTGTATCATTAGTCATTCACTCCTTTAATTACAATTTCACCCATTGTTTCCCCGTAAGCTTGTTGGATTGTTGAAGTCGTAAATGTTTTTGATACTGGACCACTGGCGATTAACTTTTTATTTAAAATAATTAAGTTGTCAAAGTACTCTTTGGTTTTATGTAAATCATGATGAACAATCACAATTGTTTTCCCTTCATCTCTCAACTCTTGTAATAGTTCAACAATTAATTTTTCACTCACCATGTCAATCCCTACAAATGGTTCGTCTAAAAAGATAATATCTGCATCTTGTGCTAAAGCTCTTGCAATAAACACGCGTTGTAATTGTCCACCTGATAGGTTTCCTATTTGTCGTTTTGCAAAGTTCTCCATTTTTACTTTTTCAAGCGACTCTTTTACTTTTTCTCGATCCTCTTTTTTAGGTCGACGGAATAATCCTAAATTAGGATATGTGCCTAACATGACCGTTTCATCAACTTTTATTGGAAAAGTTAAATCAATGGCACTTCGTTGTTCAACATAAGCCACTTTCTTTCTGATTAAATCAATAGACTGCCCACCTATCGTGACACGACCACTATCTGTTTTAATCAGTCCGATAATACTTTTTAAAAATGTCGACTTACCTGCACCATTAGGTCCGATAATCCCTGTGATTTTTCCAGCCTCAATGGATAAGCTGATATCTTCTAAAGCTACTTTAGCTTGATATGATACTGATATATGTTGTACATCTATTGGTTCATGAGTTAAATACTCATAAGACATTGCTAATGCTTCTTCTTGCATTTCTTTCACCTTTTCTATTTTTTGGATTAATTTAAATAATTTTTAGGTTAACCTAAACTTAAAATCATTATAGCAAATGAGAATCGTTTTCACAACTCAATTGTTTATAAAAATGCATAAAAAAATAGACGACTATAACATACAGTCGCCTCAATAGATGTTTATTCAATTAAAAGAACCGCTTATATAAAAGAAATATATACCTATCATAATAAAAATAATACTTATAATATATTGTTTAACCATGCTTGTATCTCTAAATAATAATAACCTAGTTTTAACCCACGATTGAGCTAATGTACCAAAAATAATACCGATTGCAACCGCAATAAAACCTATTAAACGATACGTATCTTCCATGATGATTACACCTTTCTTAACTAATTAACTTAACAATCACTAAAAATAAACTAGATAGAATAGCTGTACTATTAAACAATAAATGGGCAATAACTGGTACCCAAATATTTTTCGACAGCAAATACATTAACCCAAATACCAAACCTGCGAAAACATACGGCATACTAGCTATAAAACTTCCACCAAAATTATAGTAATGAGAAAAACCAAATAATATACTGGATAAAATTAACATGATAGACACTAACATCTTATTAGATTTGTATACATACATACCTTCATAGCGATAAGTTATTTCTTCAACAAAGGCTACAATTAAATCAACTATACCAGCTAATACGGAAAACAGAAGTCCTAATGCAGTATCAATACTATAAGCATAACTATACACTGGATTTTTTGGAATAAATTGATTAAAAAACGGTCTAGTGATTTGAATAATAAATGAAGCTAAAATCAATGTAATCACAACGTATAATATATGGCGCCATTTCATCTTTTTAAAGTCTTTCCACTGATGTGATAACATTTCTTTTTTTGTGTTGATATCTCTTAAAAATAAACCAATAAACCAAAAAGCTGGAATAAAGAAATAGATATAACCATTTGTCCCTGCTATCGTTCTTGACAAGGTTAATATTAACAATGTTCCTATAAAAATAATGATGACTGATATAAAAGATTTTCTCATGCTATTGTCTTTCATTTTTCATTTCTCCCTTCAAAAAATAACAAGTAAACCTAACTCACATAGTGTATCGAGGTTTACTTATTATTTCAAGCATTTACTTTTAGATATAGAAAAGATTTTCTGATGAAAAGACTGGGTCACTGGTCACATTCATGCCCAATTTTTTAAGAACCTGTTCATCATCTTTGTTAAGCATAACGGTTGAGTGTGCTTCAACTCCGTCAAGATTAGCCAATTGTTCATAAGCTAGTTGAGCTGTTGGATTCGTTACAGCGCTTATTGATAATGCAATTAGGACTTCATTGGCGTTTAAAGCAGTCATTTTATTGCCTAATTCGTCCACTTTCATTTTTTGAATGGTTTCTAAAATAACAGGAGACAATAATAAAATGTCATCCGAAATATTAGCTAAACGTTTAATTGAGTTTAAAATAGCAGCAGCTGATGCGTCCATCAAATCTGATGTACGACCTGTTACAATTTCTCCAGTTGATAATTCAAACGCCATGACTGAAATTGGGTTAACAGCTTCTTCCCCTTCAGCCATTTCTTTCAACTTATCAGCATACTCTCTTGCAGGTAGTACTGGAAGACGATCTTCTTTTTTAAGTTCCATCTCTTCCATAATAAGTTGGATACGATTAACTACGTCCTCGTCAACCATTCCACGTTTATAGAAACACTCTGTATCAAAGCAACGACGAATAATTTCTTCTTTTGAAGCTTCTTTAACCACTTCGTCATCAATAATACCAAAGCCAACTCTGTTTACACCCATGTCTGTCGGTGATTTAAAAACTGACTCTTGGTTAGTGATTCGTTCAATAATTCGCTTAATAACTGGGAATGTTTCGATATCGCGATTATAGTTAACAGCGACCTCACCATAGGCTTCAAAATGGAATGAATCAATCATGTTGACGTCCTTCAAATCCACAGTTGCTGCTTCATAGGCGATATTTAAAGGGTGTTTCAATGGGATATTCCAAACTGGGAATGTTTCGAATTTAGAATACCCTGCCACTCGTCCTAAACGATTTTCATGATAAATTTGGCTTAAACTTGTGGCCAATTTTCCACTACCAGCTCCTGGAGCCGTGATAACCACAATTGGTTTTGTTGTTGGTATATATGGGTTTTCCCCAAAGCCTTCATCGCTGACAATTTGGTCAATATTATACGGGTAACCATCAATTGCCTCATGTGTATAAACTTTAATATTTCGTTTTTCCAATTTGTTAATAAAGATTTTCGTTGAGGGTTGGCCACTGTAACGTGTGATTAACACACTATTAACAGATAAGCCATACTCGTTAAACTCATCAATTGATTTTAAGATATCCATGTCATATGTGATGTTGTAATCACCGCGAATTTTATTTCGCTCAATATCGCCAGCATACACACAAATGATGACTTCTGCTTTATCTTTTAATTTTTGTAGTATTTTGATTTTTGAATCTTCATCAAAACCTGGTAACACACGTTTTGCATGTTTATCTCCGATTAATTTACCACCAAACTCTAAATATAGTTTATCATAATTATTTACACGTTCTAAAATAAACTTTGATTGCTCTTCAATGTATTTCTGAGAATCAAATCCTAGCTTTTTCATGGTTTTCCTCCTTAAAAGTTAGGATAAATGGTAAAATTGCAACCAACAATGATTAACACTTAACTTAACTTTTTCTCTAATTTTTGTAACATATCTTGTGTCATTTTATCTAAATCGTATTTAGGTTTAAATCCCCATTCCTCTTTAGCACAATGACAATCTAAACTATTTGGCCAAGATTCAGCAATCGCTTGAAGTTTTGGATTCACTTCATACGTCATTGTAAAATCAGGGCGATATTTTTGGATACTTTTTTCTATTATTTCAGGCGAGAATGACATAGCTGAGATATTAAATGCATTACGATGAACTAGCTTATCACCATCAGCTTTTAGTAACAGCATGATGGCATCAATCGCATCTGGCATATACATCATATCCATGTATGTCCCTTCTTTTATCGGGCAAACAAAGTGATTATTTTTTATCGCTTCATAATAAATTTCCACTGCATAATCAGTCGTGCCCCCACCTGGTAACGTGTTATAAGAAATCAAACCAGGAAATCTCACACCTCTAGTGTCTACTCCAAACTTATTATAATAGTAATCACATAATAATTCACCTGCAACTTTGGTGATACCATACATTGTTTGTGGGCGTTGAATCGTATCTTGCGGTGTATCTATTTTTGGTGTTCCTGGACCAAATGCGCCAATTGAACTTGGCGTAAAGAATAACAAACCAAGTTCTCTTGCTACTTCTAGTGCATTTGTTAAACCTGTCATATTAATATACCACGCATCTTGTGGGCGATCTTCAGCTACAGAAGACAACAATGAGGCTAGGTGAATCATTGTATCAGCTTTAAAATCATAGGCTAATTTAAACATGCGATCTTTATCTAATACATCTAATACCTCAAATTCACCATTCTCAACTGTTGGGTTCCCTTCAGCTAAACGAATATCTGTTGCTAATACATTAGCTGTGCCTAATTCTTTTCTCAGTCTTGCAACTAATTCTGTTCCTATTTGTCCTAAACAACCAGTTACGATAACACGTTCCATATCATTTCACCCTTCGTTATTTATGTTTTTTAATAACTCGAGTATATCATGATAATATGTATTTTTTGTTAACGTTCTAGTTATTTAAGCTAGCTCTAATAAATCCATTAAATAACGGATGACTTCTGTTTGGTCGTGATTTGAATTCGGGATGAAATTGACTTGCAACAAAGAAATCATTTGCTGGAATTTCAACAATTTCAACTAAACGATTGTCTGGCGAAACACCTGAAAAGACCATTCCCGCTTCTTCAAATGACTCGCGAAACGCATTATTAAATTCATAACGGTGGCGATGACGTTCACTGATTAACTCTTCACCATTATATAAGTCACGTGTTTTAGTGTCTGGTTTCAACTCGCATGGATAAGCTCCTAGACGTAACGTTCCTCCCATATCTTCTACACCTTCTTGATCTAACATTAAATCAATGATGTTATAAGGCGTTTCTGGTGCAGTTTCTTTTGAATCTGCTCCTTCAAGCATCAAGACGTTTCTTGCAAATTCAACACAGGCCATTTGCATACCCAAACAAATACCTAAGAATGGAATATTATTTTCTCTTGCATAACGAATCGCTTCGATTTTTCCTTCAATTCCTCGGTCGCCAAATCCACCTGGCACAAGAACCCCATCTACTGTTGATAAATAATCAGAGACATTTTCTTTTGTGACATTTTCTGATTGAATCCACTCAATTTCGATCTTTGTATCATGTTCATATCCAGCATGTTTTAATGCTTCCACAACTGATAGATAAGCATCAGGTAACTCAACGTATTTACCAACTAATGCAATACGTGTTTTGTGTTTTAAGTTTAGCACGTGTTTAGCCATTTCTTGCCACTCTGCCATATCTGCTTTAGGTGCTTCAATCCCTAAATGATCACACACAATATCATCCAATCCTTGTGCTTCTAAATTAAGTGGAATGTCATATAACGTCTTCACATCTCTTGATTCAATAACAGCTTCTTCAGGCACATCACAAAATTGCGCTAATTTTTGTTTCATTTCTTGCGGCACTTCTTCTTCTGTTCTAACAACTAAAATATCTGGTTGAATACCAAGACTACGTAATTCTTTCACACTATGTTGTGTTGGTTTGGTTTTCATTTCTCCTGCTGCTCTTAAATAAGGAATCAATGTTGTGTGGATATATAACACATTATCTTTACCAACATCTGCTTTCATCTGTCTTAGTGCTTCTAAAAATGGTAAAGACTCAATATCCCCAACTGTTCCGCCGACTTCAGTGATAATCACATCTGCTTCATTTGTATCAGCTGCTGCCATCATTTTTTCTTTGATTTCATTGGTAATATGTGGGATTACTTGGACTGTCGCACCAAGGTATTCTCCTTTTCTTTCTTTTCTGATTACCTCAGAATAAACTTTTCCTGTGGTCACATTTGAATGTTGATTTAAATTAATATCTATAAATCGCTCATAATGACCTAAATCTAAATCTGTTTCTGCCCCATCTTCAGTGACGAATACTTCACCATGTTGGTAAGGACTCATTGTTCCAGGATCAATGTTAATATAGGGATCAAATTTTTGAATGGTTACATTCAATCCACGATTTTTTAATAATCGCCCTAACGATGCTGCTACAATCCCTTTTCCAATTGAAGATACTACTCCACCTGTTACAAAAATGTACTTTGTCATAACATTCGCCTCTTTTCATATGTCTGTTATTTGGGGAAGATGATTCTTTAAAAAACAAAGAAAAGCCCCCTATTCATTCGAATAAGGGAGCTTTAATTTATGTCTATCTGCCTCTATCTTTCAAGAGTGCCCAAAAAGTATGATACAAGGGTTTTAGTGTTTCGTCAAGAATTTAATTTTGAAAATCATATAATTTTCATCTCTTTCCCAACTTTTTCATAAATCGCCACAGCTTCATCTAACATCTCTTTTGTGTGTGCTGCTGTTGGCATATTTCTAACACGTCCTGTACCGAGCGGAACGGTTGGAAAGACGATAGGTTTCACATATACACCTTCATCAATTAATCGTTTAGCAAATTCTTGTGCTAATTTTTCATCACCTAAAATAACTGGCGTAATAGGTGTTTCAGATTCACCTATATCATAGCCAATCGCTTGGAGCTTTTCTTTAAAGTAATTAGCATTTTCCCACAATGTATCCACATAAGATGGATCACTTTCCATTAAGTCTAACGCTTTTATGACGGCTGCACTAGCACCTGGAGTAAGAGATGTTGAAAATAAAAATGGTCGTGCTTGAGATTTTAGCCAATCAATCAATTTTTGACTACCGGCAACATAACCTCCGACAACACCAATTGCTTTAGATAATGTCCCCATTTGGAAGTCAACTTTATCTGATAAGCCAAATTCTTTCACTGTTCCAGCACCTTTTCCTAAAACACCAGAACCGTGAGCATCATCAACATACACAATCAAGCCATACTTTTCCGCAATCTCCATGATTTCTGGCATTTTTGCCACATCGCCATCCATTGAAAACACACCATCAGTAATGTACATCACTTTTTTGTATAATCCACTTTCAACTGCTTCTTTGGCTTTCTTATCCAAATCTTCCATGTCAGAATGATTCACTCGAATAATTTTTGCACCTGACAAGCGACAGCCATCAATAATTGACGCATGATTTAGCGCATCTGACAAAATCGCATCTTCTTTTGTCATAACAGCTGATATAGCACCCATATTGCAATTAAATCCTGATTGAAAAGCAATCGCAGCTTCAGTTCCTTTGAACTTAGCGATTTTTTCTTCTAACTCGCGGTGAATATCAAGCGTTCCATTAATCGTACGGACTGCTCCAGCTCCAACACCATATTTTTCAGTCGCTTCGTTTGCCGCTTCAATAAGTTCTGGATGCGTAGCAAATCCTAGATAGTTATTCGATGCCAGATTGATTTTTTTCTCACCATTGATTTCTATAATCGGTCCATTTGCACCTTCAACTACATCAATCGTTGAGTATAACCCTTTTTCTTTTAAGTTATCTAACCCTTCATCTAAAAATGTTTCTAACTTAGGACTCATGTGTGACATAATTATTCCTCCTATCATCTATTAATTTTATTATAGCGTTTTTTTATTGCTTATTCGACCATTATTAACAAACGATAACAAAAAAGACAATGTTATCATTGCCTTTTTACTATTTTTTATTTAATTTTGTCAATAATATAAGTAACCCATTTAATATGACACCACATAAAATCCCAATTGCTAAGTTCCCTGTATAGACGATAACAACGACAGTGACTACCATCACAGTACTTTCAATCATTTCCCATGATTTTACTAACTGTAAACTTTTCCAATCAAATGTGTCTCCTGCAACTGTTATCATAATCCCAATCAAAGCTGCCGTTGGAATCACCATCATGATGAGTGAGTTTAAAACAAAAATGAACAGTAGTAATGTCGTACCTGATACAAATGTTGACAAACGTGTTCGTCCACCTGATTTAACATTTATGACAGCTTGTCCTATCATCGCACATCCAGCTTGGCCACCAAATAATCCCGTAATAAAATTAGCCAGTCCTTGTGCTTTCACTTCACGTTTACTATCACTAGTTGAGTGTGTCATCTCATCTACTATAGGAACTGTTAATAGTGTTTCCATTAGTCCGATAAACGTTAATGAAATGGCTGTTGGTAAGATTATCCACAGTGTTTCTAAATTCATTGGTACAAGGGGTAAGCCAAATGATACATCGAGTGAGGACATATCTCCTAAATCACCAACAGTAAAGAAACTTCCTTTAAAAAAAAATGATAAGATAGTCATGACCGTAATAATAATCAGTGCTGGTGGCACAACTTTAATCACTTTGGGTAGTAAATATATGGCTAATATACTAACAATAACCATGACATAGCCAATCACATTTTGTTCAGGCAATTGTTGAACTTGTGCTAAAAAAATTGAAATCGCTAATCCATTAACAAAACCTATCATGACACTTTTAGGTATGTATTTCATGATTTTATGAATATTCAAATAGCCTAAAATAAATTGAAATATACCTGTTAATATTGTTGCTGCAATCATATAGTTTAGTCCATGAGACTGTACTAATCCTGCAATTACTAAAGCCATCGATCCGGCTGCAGCAGATACCATAGCAGGTCTACCACCAGTTAACGTAATGACTAATAAGGTAATAGCTGAAGCAAATAATGCCGACATTGGATGCACTCCTGCGATAATGGCAAAGCCTATAACTTCCGGTAAAATAGCCACAGAAGAAACCAATCCAGCAAAAATATTTTCACGTGGGTTCCCTACCCACTCATTCTCTTTTATACTAAGTAACACCTTTTTCCCTCCCTTAATTCTTTTCCAAGAAAATTATCATAACATAAACTTTTGAATAATACACGTTTTAAAAATAAAAAAAGCACCTCTGAAAAGAGATGCTTTATACGTCCGAACAAACAATGCTTTATTTAAAATTACATGTGAATTGGCATACCTAATGCTAACTCAGCTGTATCCATAACAGCTTCAGATAATGATGGATGTGAATGGATAGTTAAAGCGATATCTTCAGCATTCATTCCAGCTTCAACAGCTAAACCAATTTCTGCAATAATATCACTAGCACTAATACCAGCAACTTGTCCACCAACAATCACGTTGTCTTCTTTAGTTGTAACTAAACGTACAAATCCTTCAGTTTGGTTTAATGATAACGCACGACCATTTCCACCTAATGAGAATTTAGATGCTTTCACGTTTAATCCAGCTTCTTTTGCTTCTTTTTCTGTCATACCAACAGTTGCCAATTCAGGATCTGTAAAGGCTACAGCTGGCATTGCACGATAATCAACTGCTACTGGTTCACCAGCAATGGCTTCTGCAGCAATTTTAGCTTCATAACTTGCTTTATGAGCAAGTGCAGCTCCAGGAACGATGTCACCAATTGCGAAAATACTTTTCACGTTAGTGCGTCCTTGGTTATCAACTTTTACTAATCCACGATCAGTCATCTCAACGCCTAAGATTTCTAAACCTAAATCATCAGTGTTTGGACGACGACCTACAGTTACCATCACGTAGTCTGCGTCAACTTTTTCTTCTTTACCGTCAACTTCATAAGTTACAGTCACGCTATCGCCATTGTCAACAGCTTCTTTAGCCATTGCTTTTGTTACAACTTTGATACCTTTGTTGTCGAATTCTTTTTCAACAAGTTTAACCATATCTTTTTCAAATGTTGGTAAAATTTGTGGAGAACCTTCTAAAATTGTTACTTCAGCACCTAGGTTAGCATATGCTCCACCTAATTCAGCACCGATAACGCCACCACCGACGATAACTAATTTTTTAGGAACTTCAGTTAAGCTTAATCCACCAGTTGAATCAATAATACGTCCACCAAATTTAAATCCTTTAATTTCGATTGGACGACTACCAGTTGCAACAATAGCATGATTAAATGAATAAGTTTGCGCATGGTCACCATCGATAACACGTAGAGTGTTTTCATCAACGAAGAATGCTTCACCACGGATAATTTCAACTTTGTTTTTCTTAAGTAAGAATTCAACACCACCAGTTAATTTTGCAACTACTTGGTTGTTTTTCCATTCTTGAGTTTTAGAAAAATCAAGTGATACATTATCAGCAGTTACACCAAAGATAGCTGAATGCATTGCTTCTTGATATTTGTGTCCTGCACTAATTAGTGCTTTTGATGGAATACATCCGACGTTTAAACAAACGCCACCGATGTATTCTCTTTCAATAATTGCTACTTTTTGGCCCATTTGTGCTGCACGAATTGCGGCAACATATCCACCAGGTCCTGCGCCAATTACTACTGTATCTAATTCTAATGCGAAATCTCCTACAACCATTAACTATTCACCTTATCCTTCCATTAATAATAATTCTGGATCAGCTAATAAACGTTTAATATTGTTCATTGCTTTTTGTGCTGTTGCTCCATCAACGATACGGTGGTCAAAGCTTAATGATAATTTCATCATTCTTCCAACAACAATTTCTCCATCTTCGTTTACGACAGGTTGTTGTGTAATTGTACCAACACCTAAGATAGCAACTTCTGGGTAGTTAATAACTGGTGTAAACCATCCGCCACCAACAGAACCAATGTTACTAATTGTTACAGTACCATCACGCATATCAGCTGCAGTTAATTTACCTTCAATAGCTAAAGCTGCTTTTTCGTTAATTTCATCTGCAATATCAAACATGCTCTTAGTGTTAGCTTGTTTAACGTTTGGTACATATAAACCATGATCAGTATCAGTTGCGATACCAATGTTATAGTAATGTTTGTAAACAATTTCGTTTGTTGCGTCATCAATTGATGCATTTAATGTTGGGAATTTTTGCATAGTTGCAGTTAATGCTTTAACAACATATGGCAAGAAAGTTAATTTAGTATTTCTTGTTGCTGCAACATCTTTAAATTTCTTACGGTGATCCCATAATTTAGATACTTCAACATCATCATGTAATGTTACATGAGGTGCAGTATGTTTGCTGTTCACCATTGCTTTAGCAATTGCTTTACGTGTTGGAGTCATTTTTTCACGAACTTCAACTTCAGGCATACCAACAAATGGTGCTGCTGGTTTAGATGCTTCAGCTGCTGGTGCAACAGAAACTTTCTCTTCAGATACAGCAACTTTTTCAACTGATTGAGCTACTGGAGCTGAACCAAAGTTATCAATATCAGATTTAACCACACGTCCACCTTTACCTGTTGGTGTTACTAACGTAATATCAACACCTTTAGCACGAGCATATTGACGTACTGATGGCATTGCTAATACACGAGCACTTGGTTTACCAGTTGGCTCACTTGATGCTGCTGGTGTACTTGCAGTTGGAGCTGCTGCTGGCGTTTCAGTAGCTGGTGCACTTGTTGCAGGAGCATCGTTATGTCCTGGTGCATCAATTTCTACTAATACATCACCAACGTTTGCTACTGTTCCTTCAGGTACTAATACGTTAACTACTTTACCTGTTACAGGAGAAGGAATTTCTTCTACTGATTTATCATTTTGTACTTCTAACAATGTATCGTCTTCATTGATTGTATCTCCAGCAGAAACAAACCATTTTACGATTTCGCCTTCTGCGATACCTTCACCGATATCTGGTAATTTGAATTGGAATACTCCGCCTGTGCTAGCTGCAGGAGCACTTGCTACTGGTGCAGTTGCTTCTTCAGCTGGAGCGACTGTTTCTTCTTCATCTTCATGTCCTGGTGCGTCGATTTCAACTAATACGTCACCAACGTTTGCTACTGTTCCTTCTGAAACAAGAACTTTTAGTACTTTACCTGTTACAGGAGAAGGAATTTCTTCTACTGATTTATCATTTTGTACCTCTAATAACGTATCGTCTTCGTTGATTGTGTCGCCTTCTTTAACAAACAATTTAACGATTTCGCCTTCTGCGATACCTTCACCAATGTCTGGTAATTTAAATTTAAAAGCCATCTGTTATTTCTCTCCTTCTGTTGTGCATTCAGTTAATTTCGACTAATTAGAATGAATGAATTTCTCTTACTTTTTCTTCGATATCTGATGCATTTGGTAACCATGCACCTTCTGCTTGACCAAATGGATAAACTGTATCAGGTGCTGACACACGTCCGATTGGTGCTTCTAAAGAAAGAACCGCTCTTTCTGAAATTTCTGAAACAACTTGAGCGCCAACTCCGGCTTGTCTTTGAGCTTCTTGAACGACTACAACACGTCCTGTTTTCTCAACAGAGGCAATAATTGTATCTACATCTAATGGTGCAACTGTTCTTAAGTCAATGATTTCAACAGAGATGCCATCTTTTTCTAATGCTTCTGCTGCTTTGATTGCTTCACGAACCATTGCTCCGTAAGTAATAATTGAAACATCTGTTCCTTCACGAGTTACAGCTGCTTTATCTAAAGGAACTGTGTAAGCTTCTTCTGGAACTTCTTCACGGAATGAACGGTATAATTTCATGTGCTCTAAGAAAACAACTGGATCGTTGTCACGAATAGCTGAAATTAATAATCCTTTTGCGTCATATGGATTACTTGGGATAACCACACGTACACCTGGTGATTGAGCGATTAAACCTTCTAAGTTATCCGCATGCATTTCAGGAGTATGAACCCCACCACCAAATGGTGCGCGGATTGTAACTGGAATATTACGAGTACCACTCATACGGTAACGAGTACGAGCCATTTGTCCGATAATTTCATCCATTACTTCAAATACGAAACCAAAGAACTGGATTTCTGCTACTGGACGGAAGTTTTCTAAAGCTAAACCGAATGCTAAACCACCGATACCTGATTCAGCTAATGGTGTATCAAATACACGATCTACACCAAATTTTTCTTGTAATCCTTCAGTGGCACGGAATACCCCACCGTTATTACCAACATCTTCACCAAATACTAATACATCTGGATTTGCTTCAAGTTCTATTGCTAAAGCATCTGTAATTGCTTGAATCATTGTTTTTTGTGCCATGATTTAGTTCGACTCCTTTGCTTCAAATGTGTCAATTTGTTCTTGGATTAATTTAGGTGTTACTTCAAACATATTTTTCAAGAAATCTGAAACTTTTTGTTTTGGTGCTGCATCAGCTGCTTTGATAGCTGTTTTGATTTCTTCTTTAGTTTGTTCAATAATTTGTTCTTCTTTTTCTTCAGACCATAAACCTTTTTCTGTTAAGTAAATTCTGAAACGAGTTAATGGATCTTTTGCATGCCATTCATCTTCAACTTCTTGAGTACGGTATCTTGTTGGGTCGTCCCCTGATAATGTATGTGGTCCATAACGGAATGTTAATGTTTCAATTAAAACTGGTCCGTTTCCTGCTGCTGCCCATTCACGAGCTGCTTTAGTTACTTTATATACTGCTAATGCATCCATACCATCTACTTGAATACTTGGAATACCAGCTGCGATACCTTTTTGAGCTAATGTATTAGCTGCTGTTTGTAATTCACGTGGAGTTGAGATTGCATAGCCATTGTTTTGAATAAAGAATACAGCGTTTGCTTTGTAAGCTCCTGCAAAGTTGATTCCTTCATAGAAATCACCTTGTGAAGAACCGCCATCACCTGTATAAGTAAATGCAACGTTTGGTTTGTTGCGTTTTTTAAGACCTAAAGCTACACCAGCTGCTTGCACATATTGTGCTCCGATAATGATTTGTGGTGGCAAAGCTTGTAAGCTCTCAGCATATTCACTACCTGCTGCATGTCCTCTTGACCATAAAAATGCATCTCTAAGTGGTAAACCATGTTGAATTAATTGTGGAACATCACGATATCCTGGTAATAACACATCTTCTTTATCCATAGCAAATTGACTTGCTAATTGACTTGCTTCTTGACCAGCTGTTGGAGCGTAGAATCCTAAACGTCCTTGACGGTTTAATGCAGTTGAACGTTGGTCTAAAACTCTTGCCCATACCATTCTTGTCATTAATTCTACTAATTCGTCATCTGATAAATCAGGTAATAAATCTTTATTAACAACCTTACCATCTTTATCTAACACTTGAATCGTTGGAAAATCTGCGTTAATGTCTTCCATCAATGCTGCAAAATCAAGTGGGTTTACTTTTTTCTTAGCCATATTGTTACACATTCCTCTCTTTTTTACGTAATCATATTGGTTTCTCAAACAGGAAAAAAAACTGTATTACTTTTTTTCAATTTGACAAATTCAATTTAACATGACTTTATTCACATTGCAAGCAATCCGCTTGAATTATTTTGCTTTATTAACGCAATGGATGACGTACCGAAAACATAGTGAAAAATATCACTTTCTAGTTTTATTTTAGTTCATTCTTTTTATCCTATGTTAAAACAGTCAAAACTGTATTACTCAATATGAAAATCTGTTATATATCACCTTTTGTAAAAACGCTATCTTATCTAGCTTTATTTTCTAAACTAAAAAACAAACGCCTAAAATCATGAAGATATAAAAAAAGAACTCCTAACACGTAAGAGTTCTTTTTATTAGAAAACATTATTGTTTTTTCGTGAAGAAAGTGAGTTTTTTCACGTTATATCCATTCATGATATTTTTTAATGTATATTTTTTTGATTAATTGTTGTAAAACAAGATATGAAAAACTAATTCCTATTAACCATATCCAGTATTCACTAGGTAGTGCTCCAAAATCAAATGCTTGTCTAAGTGGTTCAAATAAAATAATAAATAATCCTGAACCAATTGCTAAACTACTCATAATTAACATTGGTGGACTGGCTATACTTTGAATGAATGGAATTTTTTCCGTACGAATGACATGCACAACCAGTGTTTGCGTAAATAATCCAACTAAGAACCAACCAGATTGGAAGACACTTTGCTGCGCAACTGTATTAGCTCCAATCACAAACCACATCACAGCAAACGTGATAATATCAAAAATACTACTGATTGGGCCTATGAAGAGAGTGAAATGCAACAGATTTTTTATATCAAATCTTACTGGTTTCATGATTTGCTCTTCATCGACATTATCCCACGGCATAGCAAGTTGTGAAATATCATAAACTAAATTCTGTATTAATAATTGAATTGATAACATTGGTAAGAATGGTAAAAAAGCACTCGCAACTAAAACAGAAAAGACATTCCCAAAGTTCGAACTAATCGTAATCATGATATACTTCATCATATTTTTAAATACTTTACGTCCTTCGAGTACCCCATCTTCTAATACAACTAAACTTTTTTCAAGAAGAATGATGGAGCTTGCTTCTTTTGTAATATCAGCCGCAGTATCAACTGAAATCCCAACATCTGCCGCTCTTAACGCTGGAGCATCATTAATCCCATCTCCCATAAACCCGACTGTTTCACCTTGATCTTTTAAAGTATTTATAATTCGTGCTTTTTGCATGGGGTTTAACTTCGCAAATAGTTGCACTTCATTCACTGCTTGTTTTAATTCATCATCATCCATAGTATCTATGTCTGTTCCAATATATGATTTATCAACTTCGATGCCAACATCACTACACACTTTTCGAGACACAATTTCATTGTCTCCTGTTAATACTTTTACATTGACTCCATGTTGATGCAATGAAGAAATCGCTGTAACTGCTGATTGTTTTGCCGGGTCTAAAAATCCAACAAACCCAACCAGTATCATATCTGACTCATCACTAACAGCATAAGTCGGTGTGTCATGGACATCTCGTTTATAAGCGACCGTAATCACACGCATCCCTTGTTCATTCATTCGTCTGTTTACATCTGACATTTGTTCAATCAACTCATCAGTTAGCGGAACAATTTCGTCATCAATTTCAACAGATGAACAGATTGCCGCCATCTCTTCAACGGCTCCTTTTGTTATCATCAATTGATGGCCGTCTCTTTTTAGCGCAACTGTCAAACGACGTCTAGAAAAATCAAATGGAATCTCATCTATTTTTTCAATTTTATCTGTTATCATTTTATCTGGATTGGTTTCATAATAATTAATAATGGCATGATCCATTAAGTTTTTCCAACCTGTTTGATAGTTTGAATTGAGGTAGGCCATATCTAATACTTTTTGATTTGAATCGCCTAAAGGACTAACATGTTCTACTAATACCACTCTATCCTCTGTAATAGTTCCTGTCTTATCAGTACAAAGAACCGTCATAGACCCTAAGTTTTGAATAGCATTTAATTCTTTTACAATTACTTTTTTCTTAGCTAGCGTTTGTGACCCTTTAGCTAAGTTACTAGTCACAATCATTGGCAACATTTCTGGTGTTAACCCAACTGCAACTGCTATTGCAAAGAAGAACGCTTGTGTCCAATCCCCTTTTGATAAACCATTTATCAAAAATACAACTGGGAACAATACTGTCACCATTTTTAGTAATAATTTACTGATACGATTTAAATCACGGTCAAAACTTGTTAACGCACGAGCTGTACTAGCAGATTTCGCAATATCGCCAAAGAATGTATCTTGACCTGTTCTTAAAATAATGACTTCACCTTGACCACTCAAGATATCTGTTCCCATAAAAACTAAATTATTTAAATCAATCGCTGAAGTGTCTTCATCAACTTTTACATCAACCTTATCTGACTCAAATTTTTCAACTGGCATTGACTCCCCTGTTAAAGAAGACTGATTAACAAACAAGTCTTTCGTCCAAACAAGAACCCCATCTGCTGGTATCATATCTCCAGCTGATAAGTACACAATGTCTCCAGGAACCACATCCTCCATTGGACGTTCTTTTATCTCGCCATCTCTTTTAACCGCACTAGTATGTTTCACCAAATTTTGTAATGACAGTGACTCTTTTTGTGCTTTAAAATCTTGTGCAAAACGAATAAAGGCACTGATTAAAATCATGGTACTCATCACAAGAACTGCTTCAAAATCTTTTGTTAAAGCTGAAACGATTAATAATGCTGCTAAAACATAAATAAATGGATCCATGAATGATTCAAGTAACACTCGATACCAATGCTTAGGTTTTTGCACATTCACTTTGTTCTCACCAAATTCATCTAGCCGTTTTTCAGCGTCTTCTGAACTCAGTCCATCAGGTGAGGTTCGAAACTCCATCATCAACTCTCGAACACTTAGATTAGACAGTTTTTTTTAGTTCATCATTTTTTTTATTGACTGCTTCTTCTTTTGCCATGTGCATTCCTCCTACAACTAAAGTCTCCTCCCTATCATAACATGCATAAGTATTCTTTTCATTTAATCTGAGTTTTTATAAATAAAGTGTACATTTTTTGTAAAAAAAATAGACAAAAACCTTAATTAGCCAACTTATAAAACAAATCATTGCATTTACTAATCATTTTATAACAGACTAATAGATTTATTAATTAATACTTAACCTCTAGATGAAAACAAAAAAACAACCACAGCCTATTGACCATGATTGTTTTAAGATATTATTCTTCTGTTTGTAATAATGTTTTTGCAATTACTGCTGCAATCAATCCACCAACTAATGGCGCTAAGATGTATAACCATAATTGACTCATCGCGTCACCTCCGACAAATAAGGCTGGTGACATACTTCTAACTGGGTTAACTGACATACCTGTTAATGGTACACCGATAAAATGTAGCATTGTTAAAGTTAAACCAATTGCTAAACCATTATATGATGTTTCACCTTTTTTACTTGTTACAGACATAATCACAAATACTAAAATGGCTGTTAGTGTCATTTCAATAATGAATGCACCAGCTGTTGAAATATCTTGATAAGTTGTTTGAGCTAGGTTATCTACACCTAAATCAGTCATTCCTAAAATTAATCTTAATAGACCAGTACCTAGTATTGCGCCAATCATTTGTCCAACAACATAAATAACAAATTCTTTGACATCCATACGTTTGTTCACTAAAAATGCTAATGTCACAGCTGGGTTTAAATGTGCCCCAGAAATTTGACCGATTGTATTAGCCGCAACCATAATAGCTAAACCAAAACCTAATCCAATACCTAATGTTCCAACGACATTACCACTTAAAACTGCTGTACCTGTACCAATAAAGACTAAAAAGAATGTCCCTATTACTTCTGCTAAACCTTTTTTTACCAAAATACTTCCCCCTATTTTACATTTACCTTATAATTCTTTCTCTAGAACGCTCTAGAGTGTCTACCTTTTCTTTACCCTCTTGGTCCCACTGAATCATACGATAAAAGGCATCATGATAGAAAATAAATTTATAATTGTTTTCATATGCTTCTTTTAACAGTTTTTCTTTATTTGCTATGGATGTCATTGGGTAATCATCATAAGCGAGTACCCATAAAGGATTTTGATGAGCGTGAGTTGGCATGATATCTGCCATATGAATCATCGTCTCACCGTTTTGTTCAAGTTTAATGACAGAGTGTCCATTGCTATGTCCACCTGTATGTATCATTGTAATACCTGGAAACACTTCAATTTCATCATCATAAATCACTACTTGATCTACGATTGGTTCCCAATTATACGCCCAATATGTACTTTTTGACCGGATATTCGGGTGTTGAAGTTCGTCCCACTCAATGGCTTGAACATATATTTTTGCATTTGGAAAGACAGATACATAACCACCATCGTCAGTTGGTTTAGTTAATCCAGTTGCATGGTCAAAGTGCATGTGAGTCATTAAAAGAACGTCAATGTCTTCAAAAGTCAATCCTAGTTCTTTTAAAGATGACTCAACTTCAGATTCCCAAGCAACACCGAAAATCTTCTTTTGTTTATCCGTAAATTTTCCATTTCCTACACCAGCATCAATCAAGTAATTTTTACCTTGATATTGAATTAAGATAGGATCTGTCGGTAACTCAATCTGATTTTTTTCGTTCACTGGATATTTTCTTGTCCAAACTGGTTTTGGTACAACGCCAAACATCGCTCCACCATCCAAACAAGTCATTCCACCTTCTAACCAGGTTAATTTCATATCATGAAACGTTAATGTATCCATCTGATTTCCTCCTAGTAGTGATTACATATAGTTCATTTCTTTAGCTTTTGCTTTTAGTTCATCTCTAAATTTAGGATGAGCAATATTGATTAATCTTTCAGTTCGTTCAAAGATTGTACTACCTTTAAGTTCCGCACTTCCATACTCAGTCACCACTGTATCAATATCATTTTTTGATGTTGCCACAGGTGCACCTTCAAATAAAGTTGGTACGATTGTTGAAATTTCATCATTTTTAGCTGTAGAGTATAAACAAATGATACCAGTACCACTCTCTGTTAAGCGTACCCCCTTCATAAAGTCTGATTGTCCACCTGTTGATGAATAGTAAAACCCTTTCACTCTTTCTGAATTACATTGACCAAGAAAATCCACTTCAATAGCAGAATTAATTGCAAATAAGTTTTTCATCTTACTAATTGTGTCAAAACTATTTGTATAATCACATGGTAACATCAAAATATCAGGGTTATTATCCATAAAATCATAAAGGCGCTTGCTTCCGATTGCAAAAGTGGCAACCGACTTACCATTATGAATCTCTTTTTTACTATTGTCAATAACACCTTTTTCAGCTAAATCTACTAATTTTTCTGGTAACATTTCAGTATGTAAGCCAAGATGTTTTTTATCAGTTAGATATTCCATAACAGCATTTGGCATTGCACCAAAACCAATTTGTAACGTGTCTCCATCTTTAACTTTTTTCGCAATTTCACGGCCCACAGCTAAGTCTTTTTCATTTGGTGTTGGACTTACTAATTCAGGCAGATCAACATTATTTTCAATTAAAGCATCAACTTGGCTGATGTGAATTGTATTTTTTTCACCAAACGTTCTTGGCATGTTTTCATTAACTTCAAGCACAATACGTTTTGCTCCTTCAATCAATGACGCAACGTAAGATGGACTAGTTCCTAATGAGAAGTTACCATCTTCATCCATTGGTGATACAGTTGCCATAATCACTAACTTGTCACCTTCACGTTTTTTTAAGATAGATGGAATATCAGAAAAATGATTTGGTAATAAGTCAATATTTCCTTCATTCATTTCTTTTCTATCCATTCCAGAAAGAAAAATAGAGATTTGACGTAATTTTGATTTATCTACATCAACCGTTGGAAAACTAGGTAACATACGATATAGGGAGTTGCCATCTAGTGTATCCATTTCTCTAATGGCATCTAATAAAGCTGGTGGTTCACCCGGCATTATAGGGAAAACAATCGCGTCTCCTGGTTCAATGACGCTGACCGCATCTTTTGCTGACTTAATTTTTTCATTATATAAGTTATCGTAATTCATGGTTAAACTCTCCTTATTATTGTCAGTTTTTTCTGAATTTTCAGTTTTTTTTCAAATTTAGGTTTACGTTTGTTAATGAAAGCGTCCATGCCTTCTGTTTGATCTTTCGTTGAAAACAGCGAGCCAAATACTTCTGCTTCAAGTCTTAATCCATTTGCTAAGCTCATTTCAATTCCTGCATCAATGACTTCTTTGCTTAGTTCTACTGCAAGTGGTGCATTCTTTTTAATTTGGTTTGCTAATTCCATTGCTTCGTTTTGTAAATCATCAAAACTTACAACTTTATTAACTAATCCCATACGTAGTGCATCTTCAGCTGAAACAATTTTTCCAGTAAAGATTAATTCTTTTGCTATACCTGTACCAACTAAACGAGCCAGACGTTGTGTTCCACCAAATCCTGGAATAATTCCCAAACCAACTTCTGGTTGGCCAAACTTCGCATTGTCAGAAGCGATACGCATATCACATGCTAAAGCTAATTCACATCCACCGCCAAGTGCAAAACCATTTACACAAGCAATTGTTGGTTGTCTTAATGTACTTAATTTAAGGAATACATCATTTCCAATTTCTGAAAACGCGCGTCCTTCAAAAACTGTTTTGTCTTTCATCTCAGCAATATCTGCTCCTGCAACAAATGCTCTTTCACCAGTTCCTGTCACTAGTAACACGTCTATATCCTGACGAGAACTGACTTCATCAATTGCTTTACTAATTTCTTCTAAAACACCTGTACTTAATGCGTTTAACATTTTGGGACGTTCAATTTTTAACGTTCCAACACCGTTTTCGACAGATAAACTTAAATATTTATATGATTTCATGAATGATTCCTCCGATTATTTTTTATAGTCGTAAAAGCCTTTTCCAGTTTTGTTACCTAACCATCCTGCTTCAACATATTTTTTAAGTAATGGAGCTGGACGATATTTAGAATCATTAAATCCATCATATAATACGTTCATGATAGCTAAACATGTATCTAAACCAATGTAGTCAGCTAGAGCTAAAGGTCCCATTGGGTGGTTTGCACCTAATGTCATTGATTCATCAATTTCTGCTGCTGTTGCAATACCTTCACCTAGTACAAAAATGGCTTCATTGATCATAGGGATTAAAATACGGTTTACCGCAAACCCTGGTGAGTCTTTAATATCGATTGATACTTTTCTCATTTTACTTGCTACATCAAGAATAGCTTTTGCTGTTTCATCACTTGTTGCTAACCCATGATTAATTTCAACTAATTTCATTAATGGTACTGGGTTAAAGAAATGCATCCCTACTACTTTTTCCGGTCTATTAGTTACTGAAGCAATTTCTGTAATAGAAAGTGATGATGTATTTGTTGCTAAGATTGTATGTTCTGGTGCTAGTGCATCTAACTGTCTAAAAATATCTAATTTGATTTTTTTATTTTCAGTAGCTGCTTCAATTACTAAATCAACATTTTTTGCATCTTCATAAGATGTTGATAGGGTAATTCTATCTAAAATTTCTTTTACTTCGTCTTCTGTTTTAGATCCACGTTTAACTGACTTTTCTAGAAACCCTTTAATTTTATCCAATCCGTTTTGTGTCGCAGTATCGTTAATGTCGTTCATATAAACGTTGTATCCAACTGTCGCTAGTACTTGAACAATCCCATTACCCATTTGTCCTGCTCCAACAACCATTACATTTTTAATATCCATTTTATTCTTCCTTTACTTTACATTTTTTATCTACCCATGGTTTTGCTATGATACTTCTTAATCTATCTGAAGATGAGCCGTAGATAGCTGTGATTTTAGCATCACGCACGAAACGTTCAATGTCGTTATTTCGCATATACCCATAACCACCACTCATATTAATAATGCTCTCAGTTGTTTCTATAGCGAGATTTGACGCTGTCAGTTTTGTCATCGCAACCATTCTCTCGTCTTGTTCTTGCCCTGAATTGATGACTTGCATCAATAATGATCTGGCAGAATAAATCCCTGTTTCAATATCAGCTAGTTTATATTGTGTTGAAGCCATGTCGATTAAGCGTTTTCCTAAATTCCTATCATAAGAAACATATTTCAACCCTCTATCTAATGCTCCACCAGCAATACCTAGTGATTGAGCGGCAACTGCTAAGCGATTTCTATTTAAAATTGAGTCGATTTGTGGTAATCCATTTACTACTCCGCCAAGTAGGTTGTCATCAGTTAATTGAACCTTATCAAGTTGGATACTTGCTACCGGAAGAGCTTTAATACCCATTTTCTTTTCAAGTTCGCCAACTTTTAATCCATTTGTTTTTTTATCTATAACAAAGATGGCATATCCTTGTGTTCCATCCAATGTAATTGTTTTTGAAGCAATTAATAAAACACTTGCTATTGGTGAATTAGAGATATAGTCTTTATTACCAGATAACACCCATCCTGTTTCAGTTTGGTGTGCAACTGTTTTCATTTCTTCAATCTCGCTACCTGTAATTGGCTCATTTAGAGCAAAGCATCCATAGATTTCTCCATGTAATGCTTTTTCTAAATAGCGTTCTTTTTGTTTTGTGGTGCCAAATGTTGAAATAGGCCAAACACAATGACTTTCTTGAGTTAATAATATACTTCCAAGTGCGGGGAAATTCTTTGAGACTAGACGAATGACACTTAAATAATCATGATACGTTAAGTCATTTAGATTTTTATACAATCGAGGGAGAATCGCCAGACTAAACAAATGAATCATTTGTTCTTCTGGAAATTTGTCCACAGTGTCATAATATCTTGCTGCTTTAGCAAGCTCTTGGTGAGAGTAATCAGTCACTTGTAATACTAGCTCATGTCTTTTATCCATTGTGTTGACTCCTTTATTTCAATAATTAACCACGTTTAACAACTAAAGCAATACCTTGTCCGCCACCAATACATAGTGTTGCTAAACCATTTTTAGCATCGCGTTTTTTCATTTCATGTAGTAATGACACTAAAATACGTGCGCCACTTGCACCGATTGGATGACCTAAAGCAATTGCTCCACCGTTTACGTTAGTGATTTCTTCTTTAAGTCCTAATTCTTGCATGACGCTCATAGCTTGAGACGCAAATGCTTCATTTGATTCAACTAAATCTAAATCATCAACTGTTAAACCAGCTTTTTCCAATGCTTTTTTAGTTGCAGGAATTGGTCCAGTTCCCATAATTGTTGGATCCACACCAGCAGAGGCATATGATTCAATTGATGCTAAAACTTCTAATCCTAACTCATCTGCTTTTTCACGTGACATTAATACTAAGATTGCTGCACCGTCATTTACGCCTGAAGCATTACCTGCTGTAACTGTTCCGTCTTTTTTAAATGCTGGACGTAAGTTTGATAACTTTTCTGCTGTAGAACCAAAACGTGGGAATTCATCATCTTTAAAGATGACTGGTTCACCTTTACGTTGTGGAATTTCGATTTCAACGATTTCTTCTTTGAAACGACCTGATGTAACGGCTGCTTCAGCTTTTTTTTGGCTTTTAGCTGCAAATTCATCTTGTTGTTCTCTTGTAAAACCAAATTTTTCGGCAATGTTTTCTGCTGTGATTCCCATATGGATTCCGTGGAAAGCATCGACTAAACCATCTGATAACATTGTATCGATTACTTTGGCATCTCCCATACGTTTACCCCAACGTTCACTTTCTAAAACGTAAGGTGCTTGACTCATACTTTCAGTCCCACCAGCAACAACAATCTCGTTGTCACCTAACATGATAGATTGAGCTGCAAGAACAACTGTTTTTAATCCTGAACCACAGACTTTATTAATTGTAAAAGCCGATTTTTCTTGAGGAATGCCAGCATTAATCGCCACTTGACGAGAAACGTTTTGACCTAATCCACCTGATAAAACATTTCCTAAAATAACTTCATCAACTAATGACGGATCTAGGTTAATATCTTTAAGAGATGCTTCTAGAACTTTTTTACCTAACTCAACTGCGTTCATGTTTTTTAGGCTTCCACCAAAACTTCCAATTGGACTTCTTCTTGCTGATACGATTACTACTTCTTTCACTTATATTTCCTCCTATAGCGTCAATTAATAAAGCGCTTCATTTACACTTATTATTTTATCCTTAATTCTAGTAAAAATCTAACAAGTAAATATAATTTAAACTATTAGTTAAACTAATAGATGTTTAAATCCTTTAAGAACAAGGATTTTATTACATACTTTCACAAAACAGCTCCATTTAATCTATAAATTTCTTTTGATATTCGATTAACTATTTATTTTAAAAATAAAAAGAACAAAAGACTAATCTCGTCTCGTGTTCTTTTATTATACTTTAAATTATTGGTTGATAGAAATAACTTAATATTGATTCATATACTTTACTCTCAACTTCTGAATAATTTGATTTTATCGGGCGACATAATAAGACGTTAAACGGAATGGGATCTTTAAACGGAATCTCTTTAAATAGCGATTTGTCCATCGTGCGTTCAATAGGTGACGGTAACACTGTTACTATTTTAGATTCTTGTGTTGCTTCAACTAAATAATCCCACGAAGATGATTGGAACATAATTTTGGCCTTACTTTGTATCTCTGCTAATTTATTTCTTACTAATTCATTTGTCGTAAAGCTTTCATTGAATGTACCGATTGGATAAGGCTCTAAATCTTCCCAGTTCAACATTTTTTTATAAGCCAGTGGATGATCATGGTAAACAAATGCTGTCATTTCATCAATTTGAATGACATGTTCTTCAAATGCTTTCGGATCTAAACTTGTCGGCTCAATTAAAATAGCATAGTCTAAATCATTTTGAAACAACATTTTTCTTAATTGATTACTACCACCCTCGATAATTTCAATTTGAATATCTGGATTGGCTAGAGTAAATTTCGGGAAAAATGAAGAAAAGAAAATACGTAAAATTAGCGAAGGAAGTCCTATACGAATCGTTCCTTTTTGCTTTGCTGCCTCTTTTCTTACCATATCATTCATCTGTTCATGTAGTTTTGTTATTTGTTGTGCGTAAGCGTAAAGCTTTTCTCCACTTGGTGTTAAAGAATCCAAACGCCCATTCTTTCTGTAAAATAATACTAACTCTTCATTTGCTTCAAAATTTATTATCAATTGACTCAATGCTGATTGTGTAATATGTATTTTTTTTGCGGCTAATGACAAATTACATCCACACTCGACAATATTCATAAAATAATACAACTGTTGAATATCCATACCTTTATCCCCTTTACTTTCCTATGTTTTAAGAATACTCATACGCTTGAAAAATATCAACATAAAAGCGTTTGTTCGACAAAAAAAGCTGCTAAATCCATGACTAATTTAGCAGCTTATACTCTTATTTAATTCAAAAGTTTATTGATAATTGGAAAATTTAATTCAATGATTAAAGATTAAACAAATGCACCTTGTCCAGTTAAGTAACGTCCAACAATTAGTGCGTTGATTTCATGAGTTCCTTCGTAAGAGTAAATTGCTTCACCATCAGCGAAGAAACGAGCTACGTCAGTTTCTAATGTAATTCCGTTACCACCACATACTTCACGACCTAATGCAACTGTTTCTCTCATTCTTAAAGCATTATGCATTTTAGCTAATGCAGAGTTTTCTTCTAAGAATTCACCTTGTTCTTGTAAGTTAGCTAATTGTGCAGAGTAAGCTAATGTTGCGACAACGTTTGCTTCCATACGAGCTAATTTTTCTTGAACTAATTGGAACGAAGAAACTTTTTTACCAAATTGGTCACGCTCTTTAACATATTTAAGTGCCGCTTCTAATGAACCATAAGTCATACCCATTGCTAAATGAGCGATGTCCGCACGTGTTGCACGTAAAATACGAGCAACATCTTTAAATCCATTAACATTTTCTAAACGAGTGCTGTCGTCAACTTCAACGTTATCTAAGTAGATATGTCCGTTTTGAACTTCTCTTAACGCTACTTTATTTTGGATAACATCAACTCTAAGTCCTTTTGAACCACCAGGTACGATGAAACACTTAATTTTATTATCAGCTGTATCACGAGCAAAAATTGGTAAGATATCAGCAGTATTTGCTCCACCAATCCAACGTTTTTCTCCGTTGATAACCCATTTGTCGCCTTTTTTCTCAGCAGTTGTTGCAAGTCCACCAGCAATATCTGATCCATGATCTGGTTCAGTTAAACCAAAACATCCTTGCCATTCAAATGACGCCACTTTTGGTGCGTAATGAGCGATTTGTTCTTCACTACCACCCATTAAGATTGTGTTGTAGCATAATCCACCATGAACTGTATAGAATGTTGCGATTGAAGCGTCTAATTTAGCAAGTTCTAAATATAAAAAGGCATTATATAATTCACTTGGTTTGCGTTTCCCTTCGCGCCCTTCAAATAATAATGGACTGTTCATTACACCAACTTTAGCAATTTCACCAAATGCTTCAAAGGGGAATTCAGCTTTTTCCCAGTGCTCATTAACAACCGGTTTTACTTTTTCTTCTAGAACTTTTCGTAAATTTTTAAGAACAGTGAATTCACCTTCAGTTAACCCTCTTGAAAAGGCATACAAATCTAACGGATAAAACTCTTTCAATTCTTCTAAATATGACATGTTGTGTTCCTCCAAAAATTTATTTTTTTGTTATTTCCTGCTTACAACCAAATAATAATCCGTTTTCACGAACATTGCTACTTAACAAAAATTATGTAAACTATTAGTTTTATTAATACTTTTATAAAACCCTTTCATATAAAGCTTTTATTCTATAGAAGTCTAACTATTTAGGGTTTTAAAAATATCATATATTTAAATTAGAATTATTATCAAATGATACTAATTACTTGAAAACGGATAAATTTATGATATGATTGAGATATAAAATAACATTGGAGGAATAAAAAATGACGTTTGATTTTACTGATAGAGGACAAAAACCTGTTGTAGAAAATGTCGAAGAATGGACTTTAGCTAATGACAATTACCGCACCACTGTATGGACTGGTAAGAAGATGCAAATGACGTTGATGTCTATCCAACCAGGTGATGATATTGGACTTGAAGTTCATCATGGTATTGATCAATTTTTACGTATTGAAGAAGGTAAAGGACTTTGTAAAATGGGAGATGCAGAAGATAATTTAACTTTTGTTAAAGAAGTGTCAGATGATGACGCGATTTTCGTTCCTGCTGATATGTGGCATAATGTAGAAAATATCGGTGACAAACCTTTAAAACTGTATACATTGTATGCTGGTCCTGATCATGTTCCTGGAACAGTTCATAAAACTCATCAGGATGCTATTGATGACCCTAATGAAGACTAAATAAATAATAAAAGAGGCTGACCTAAAAGTAACTTTTTATATAAAAATCACTAAACTAATAAAATAGAAATCCCATGAAATCAGGATTTTAATAAACTGATTTCATGGGATTTTTTCTATTTTTAGACTTTTGGGTCAGCCTCTTATTTTTATTTATATTTTTAAGACAAAAAAAAATAAGCTCAAGGCTTATATTTAATTCAGACACATGGCGGCACCAACTTAGTGCTGCTTCCTTCCAGATCTGACACGCTTCATCGGCCCACCATTGTCCTAGCCATAACGGCAAATATTATTGTACAACATTTTGCGCTATATTGCTAGCCTTTTTTTCTTCTTTCTTTTTTTGACGAATTGTTCTAAAAAAATTGGTTAAAATAGACGAGCATTCTTCTTCTAAAATCCCTTTCTCTACATAACAAAAATGATTAAATCGATTATCTTGTAACAAATTCATTAATGATCCTACTGTCCCACCTTTAGGATCCATTGCACCAAAAAAAACTTGGTCAATTCTGGATAGTAAAATCGCACCACTACACATAGGGCAAGGCTCAAGCGTGACAAATATTTGCGCTTTTTCGAGTCGCCAACTCTCCACGTTTCGATTTGCTTCTCTAATGGCAATCATTTCTGCATGCGTCGTCGCGTCTTGTGAAAACTCACGGACATTATGTCCTCTACCGATAACTTTACCATCTAATACCACGACGGCACCAATTGGAACTTCTCCCATTAATTCTGCTTTTTTTGCTTCTATTAGCGCTTCTTTCATAAATTTTTCTTTGTCATCAGTTGACAGTACTACTTCTCTTAAAAACATGATTAACCCCTCTATAAAAAAAATAATTTTGGTGCCCATATTTATGATAGAATAGCTTTAACGAAAAATAAAGGGTGAGTTACTTTGAACAGTCAATCTCTGCAAGCTTTATTTCCAAATGGCACAGTTGAATCAGTCTATAGAGACACAAAGACACATTTAGTTATCCCTCTTGATAGTGGCTATTTTTATTTAAATAAAAACGATTTATCTCCTAGAGAGATTACATTAATTACAGAATTACTGATAAACAGGCAACCTGAAAAATTGGAAAACCACCATGTTTGGTATAATATTTTATTCAATCATGGTGAATTACCAAATACACCCAAACATTACCGTATTATTCAAATGAATCTAAGAAAAAATACGAGGAACAAAGATAGTTGGCTGGCCCATTTTTCGAGTTTATTTGATTGTGTAGTAGATTATTTCTTTGTTGATGGCACCACAGCCATTATTGTCGAGGAACAAACAAGTATCTTTTACTCTAAAGAAGACATTAAATCAATGATTCTAACACTGGAAGCTGAGTTTTTAATTCAGGCAACTGTTTTTGTTGGAAAATACCAAGCTATATCTCATGATCTTATTGACTGCTTTAATGAAGAAAATACCATTTTCAAACTATATAGTACGTCGTTTCATGCAAATGATGTGTTTGAGTTTCAAGATGTTGCTCTTGAGTATTTAACAAAAAAAGCCATCCAGGACAGTCCCTTGATGACTAATTTATACAATACAACGAATTTTGATGAAGAAACGATACTGATGATAAAAACCTTATGGCAAGAGCAAGGTAATATCACTTCAAGTGCTAAAAAGCTCTATACTCACCGTAACACACTGCAATATAAGTTAGATAAATTTTCAGAGCAAACAGGTATTTCATTAAAAAACATGACTGATTTGACTCTTTGTTATCTACTTATTCTCTCACTCTAGTTTCTATTATTGTTACCAAATAATAGAAATAGACGTAGTACTTGGAGTAATGAAGCAACTGCTGCTGCCACATAGGTTAAAGCTGCTGCAATCAGAACTTTTCTAGCCATCGCTAACTCATCATCATCTAAGATATGGTTATCACTTAAAATAGCTAATGCTCGTTTAGATGCATTAAATTCAACTGGTAACGTCACAACTTGGAATAAAAAGGTTAAGGCAAAACACCATAAACCAATTGTCACCAAAGCTGGTGTTGTGCTGAAGAAGATAGCACCAATCAAGATTAATGGAATAGATATTTTAGCACCAAAATTCACGACAGGAACTAAAGCAATTCTTAACTTTAATGGAGCGTAGTGTTTTTGGTCTTGTACCGCATGACCACACTCATGAGCTGCAACACCTATGGCTGCAACGGATCTTGAATCTGCTACAGTTTGCGATAAACTCAGTATCTTCGTATTTGAATTGTAATTATCCGTCAAATCTCCTGATATTTGTTGTACACCAACATTATGGATACCAGAGTCTTGTAAAATCAAACGAGCGACATCTGTTGCTGTGTACCCTTTTCTGTTCATTACTTTGTCAAATTTCCGATAAGTACTGTTGACATAACTTGATGCTAGCATCGAAATAAGCATCCCAATAATAACTAGAATATACGTACTATCAAAAAACGGGTAAAACATTATATAAGCCTCCTTACTATTAATCATACTGTCATTGTAACAGATTTTATAAAAAACGTTTATAAATTACAGTTGAAAAATAACCAAATATATATATTTAATGGTGTTTTAATAAATTCTTAATATAAAGTCAACTCTTTTTGGTTAAGTAGATTTTTTATACAAAATAAGGTATCTTAATAAGAGACGGCTCTAGTAAAATGTTATAATATATAAGCACTTATTATGAAAGGAATACATCTATGCGCGAACTTCTTGATACACCCACTCAACGTAGAATTCATATTTTAGAACAATTAAATGAAGTCTCAGATTGGATTAGTTCTAACGAATTAGCTAAAAGTAATAATGCTTCACTAAGAACAATAAATAACGACGTAAGTTACCTTAAAGAAAATTGGTACCCCCATCTGTTAATTGAAACGTCAAAAAAAAATGGGGTTAGGCTTCAAACGCAACCCAGTAGCCATATTGAGGTTGTTTATCGATATGTTTTAAAAAATTCTGAAGCATTTCGATTAATTGAATCAGTATTCTTTGATACAACGTTAAGCATTGAAAAATGGGGAGAAAAGCTCTTTATCAGTGAATCTTCTCTTTATAGAATTACTAGTGATATTTCTAAATCATTAAGTAAATATGGACTAACCTTAGAAAAAAAACCATGTCGAGTTGTTGGAAAAGATGAATTTTTTGTACGGTTTTTCTATACTAGTTATTTTTTTGAAGCCTATCAAATAACCGAATGGCCTTTTCCTTCAGATAAGAAGAAAACGATACAATTTGTGAAGGATATTGTCGATTATTATAATGAAGATGTTTCTGAAAAAGATATTCTATTAATAAGCTATATTTTATGTATTTCGCTTACTCGTCAAAGTCAAGAGTATTTTATTGAAGGTTACGATAAAGGAATTTTTACAAAAAAAATGTATCATTCTATTGATAGAAAATCAGATGATTTGGAAGAGATTGTGAAAGATTATGGTTTAGTCATCAATGATCAACTGATTTATGATTTAATGTTTTCTCTTTACTATCATTTAATTAATTGGCACTCTGAAGAAGAATATCTTCATGTCACCAAAGAGGTTAAACACTTGATGAAAAACATTCGTAATGTTTTTGACTTTACATTAACCAATAAATTATCTGATAAAATAGAAAATTCACTGAAACATATTTACTTACAACATACCATCTATCCTTTTCCAAACTATATTATTTTCAATAAAAATTTTTATAATGCTGTAGCTATTAAAAAATTATTTCCAACGATGTCTTTAGTGATTGAACAAGAACTAATTAAACTTGAAAAATCGACTAATTTTCCTTGGCACACCGATTATTTTTATGAAGTTCTCTGTACTATGATGATTCAATGGACTGACTTGCCTACCCTTTTAGAAACAAAAAAACAAAAAGCAAAAATATTAGTCATGAGTAGTTTAGGACAAGATCATTCAGACTTTTTATCGAAAATGATTCACAAGAACTTTGAAAACAAAGCAATCATTGAGCCATATATGAAATCAGTTATTTTTATTGAGGATATTCCTAAAGAGTATTTCTTAGGCTATGATATTATAGTGAGTACTTTTGACTCTGAATTATTACCACAAGATAAATTAGTTGTCATTGATGATATTCCTTCAAATTCAGATTGGGGAACGATTCGTAGGGCTATAAACAATACACATCAATTAGATGAAAAAGTTATTACTTATTTAAATAATAATTATTATTAGGGAGCTTTAATATGCTTAATTTTGTTAATGCAATATTGGTAAATTTGTCTATTATCGTCAGTATTTCTTTGACACTCTACTTTCTATCCATCAGACAATCCCTAAAAGACAGCCAGCTCGAGACTGATTTTATTAATACTTCGGGCATGCTTTCATTAACTAAGACACATCAACTTATTTTAGGAATAATCGTTGGTATTTTATGCTTTTTTATTTCTTTAAATAAAATACCTGTTCCATTATATAAAGGTATTTCAGTAGATGTAAGATATCTTCCTATTTTCTTTTCTATCTATTATGGCTCTATTTTAATTGGTATTACGAATGGTACTACTTTAATAATTCTTAAATTAATTCAATACTCTCTTAGGGGTGCTTTTGCTTATGAGTATTTTAATAATATTTTTCTGACATTATCACTTGTCATATTAGCTTCTATTATCAAAAAGCAGCATTTATCTCAAAAAAGGGCTGTTCTGATATTTTTAATTGTTGCATTGACTATTCGCTTTATTACATTTTCTATTATTTTTTATCCAATTTGGCAGTTAGATAATTTTATTAATTCAGTCGTATACATGACCATTTTTTCCATCGTTTTTCTTTTTACAGCTTGGTTAATTGACTCTTCTATTTCTATTTCAAAGAGGGTACATATTTACAGAACTGCTTCTATCTATGATCATCTCACAAAATTATATAATAAAGAATCCTTTTATTTTTTCTTAGATCATGCTTATAATGATTTGATTATGAACCAATCATCTTGTGGTGTAGCTGTTATAGATATCGACAACTTTAAATCTATAAATGATAAATATGGGCATTTAGCCGGAGATCAGGCATTAACTCATGTAGCGAATCTTTTGACTAAAAATAAAACACCAATTGAATCTCCTAGAATATGTCGTATTGGAGGAGATGAATTTGCAATGGTCTTTAAAGCACCAATTGATGACCCTGAAAGTTACCTTAAAAAAAAGTTATCTAGCATTCATCATGTGGAATTTAGTTTTAATAATCAGTCAATTCATATTAACCTATCATGTGGTCTAGCTATTATTAATAAAGACCCCTATTCTGAGAGTAAAATTAGTACAGATGATTTATTTACTCTAGCAGATACAGCTCTATATGATGCAAAACGAAATGGAAAAAATCAGTTAATCGTTACCCATCATGATATATAAAAAGCTTTAAAACTGGAATGAATCCAATTTTAAAGCTTTTTTATACATACAGACTATGGACTATGGAGGTTTTTTATGAACTACTACGATCAACACTTGCACACGCACCATTCGTTTGATTCAAACGAAACTTTTGAAAACTATTTAAAAACTTATTCTCCTACTTACTTCGTTTCGACAGAACATTTAGATTTTGATAATCCATATGTCAAAGGTGCTGACAGCATCCCGGAATTTAAGGCATATAAAAAGGAGATTGAGTCATTAGATAAAAAACATGAGACAACGTTACTTAAAGGAATTGAAGTAGGGTATGTTGACTATCAGCATGATAGAATTACTTCTTTTTTAAGTGAAAAGGACTATGATATTATTTTACTTAGCATTCATCAAAATGGCATATTTGATTATATGGATGATGATGTTCTAGCACTAGAGGTTGTCGATTTAATTGATGATTATTATTCTCGTATGTTAGATGCCGTGAAAAAAGTGGATTTCGCTAACGTGTTAACCCATTTTGATTACGGAATGAGACGATTAGACTTATCGGTTGACGAATTTAAAAAAACGCTGAACCGTATTTGATTGATATTTTTAAAACAATCATCGAGAAAGATATGGCGTTTGAATTAAATGCTAAAAGTTTTATCAAATATAGAAATAAAGCGCTGTATGAATATGCCATCCCTTTATACATTTCATTAGGTGGAAAGTTGTTTACACTAGGGTCTGATGCTCATGTTGCTGAAGATTACGAACTTGGATTTGAAGAGATGGGTTCCTTACTAAAAAAACATGGTATATATGAGTTAGCTATTTACCAAAAACAAGAATTAACTAATGTTGAATTATAAAAGAGCAGAGTTTTCCTCCTCTTTTATAATTAAAACCACACACAAAATATATAGAAATTTCTTATAATATTAACCAATGTGTTTCATCTCTAAGTTAAACTATTGATTGACTATCATAAGGAGATGACTTCTATGTTAACAAGCTATTCAACGATTCTTGTTTTGTTTATTATTATTGCACTGGGTTATATATTGGCGAAAAGAGGTATTTTCACAAATGACGTCAGTTCTGCCCTTTCATTCTTTGTGATTAACTTTGCCCTACCTTTAGAAATATTCCTTCGAATTATGCGTGATTTTAACAAACAAAAACTAGAAAACTTATTTAAAGAATCTTTTTTTCCAGTCCTCGTTATTGGTTTCGTGCTTATCATTGGTTACTTTAGTTCCTCACTTTTTAAAGTAGCTAAAGAACAAAAAGGAGCGTTCACCTTATGCTTTGCTTCACCAAGTGCCGCATTTATTGGGATGCCGATTATTTTAGGTTTATATGGTGATAAAGGACTTCCTTATGCTTTACTTGTTTATGTGGTGACTAGTTTATCTACATGGACAATCGGTATTACTCTTCTCAACCGAGATAGTGAACTGAGCACTCATACACACACACCGTTTGATTTATCACGAACTATCAAAGAATTACTTAGTCCACCAATTGTTGCATTTATCATCGCTAGTTTACTCGTTGTGCTAAATATCCCTCTACCTTTTTTTGTTAAATCATTATTTGGCTATATCGGAAATACCACATCAGCTTTAGCCATGCTGTTTATTGGAACAACTATTTTTCGCACGGGAATTAAAAATCTGACATTTTCAAAAGAAGTATCGGGGATTCTTTTTGGTAGATTTTTCATTACACCTTTAATCGTTCTTTTATTCGCTCATCTATTTCATATTTCAAATATTATGGGAGCTGTATGTTTACTTCAGTTTAGTATCCCTGTTTCGAATACAGTAGCCATTCTAGCTGGCGAAAAACATGTAGATGTTGGTTTTACGGATTCTTCATTAACCTATTCATTGTTAGCCTATCTTTTTCTTTTCCCTATTCTGATGAAACTTGTTACAGTCTTTTTTTAAATACAAAAAACCAACGACTATATCGGTCGCTGGTTTTTCTATTATTTAGTATAAATACCTGTTGTCTGATAAGGTTCTAAGGTCAGTTTTTTCGTAAAAGAAATAGTATCGATATTACTTATTAAAACTTCACCGTTTAAAAACTCATCTGGAATATCAATTGTTACGGCTTCATGTGAAAAGTTGTTTAAGACAAGTAACGCTTCGTCATCAAATCGTCTCACGTAACCAAATATTCTCGTATTTGGAACGTCAAAAGGTGTATAATCTCCTTTTGATATGACTGCTTTTTCTTTTCTTAATTGGATTAGCTTTTGATAAAAAGTGAAAATAGTTCCTTGTTCTAATTCATTTTCTACCGTAATGTCAGTATGCTTCCCTGTAGATAACCAAGGTGTACTTGTACTAAATCCAGAGTGTTCCGTCGAATCCCACTGCATTGGTGTACGTGAGTTATCTCTCGATTTTGCTTGGATAATTTCCATTGCCTTCTGATGATTTAAACCTTCGCTAATTAAAATATCATAAGCATTATGTGTCTCAACATCTTGATACATTTCCAGTTCAGAAAATTCAGGATCTAACATGCCAATCTCTTCTCCCATATAAATAAATGGTGTCCCACGATTTAAATGGATGGATGCAGCTAACATCTTAGCGCCACGCTCTCGATAGTCTTTCCAATCAATAAACCGATTAAGTGCTCGTGGTTGGTCATGATTATTCCAAAACAAAGCATTCCATCCCTTTCCATCACTCATACCCTCTCCCCAAGCATGTAAAATAGATTTCAATGCCTCAAAATCATAAGGCATTTTAGTCCACTTTTCACCATTTTTATAATCCACTTTCAAATGATGAAAATTAAAAATCATGCTTAGTTCTTCTCTATCAGGTGCGGTATAAAGAATGCCATTTTCGATAGTAGTTGAACTCATTTCCCCCACTGTGACAATCGATTTGTCATGTCCAAATGTTTTTTGGTTCATCTCATGAATAAATTCATGGGCAATTGGTTTATCAGTATATTCAAACTTACCAACCTGATCTTCTGCGTCTTTTAAGACCTCATCTTTTCCAATGACATTAATCACATCAAAACGCAATCCTTTTACACCTAAAGCTGTCCAAAAATCAACTACCTTATATAGTTCCTTTCGAACATTTGGATTACGCCAATTCAGATCAGCTTGCGTTTTATCAAATAAATGTAAAAAATATTTATGTGTATCACCAAATTGAGACCATGCATTTCCACCAAATTTTGATTCCCAGTTAGTTGGTTCATCTCTTAATATAAAGAAGTCCTGATAATAAGAATCTCCTGCCAATGCTTTTTTAAACCACTCATGTTCAATTGATACATGATTTAACACCATATCTAGCATAATATCAATCTTTTTTTCACGTGCTTTTTCTACTAGTTCTTTAAAATCTGCTTCTGTGCCAAATATTGGGTCAATCGCTGTATAGTTTGAGATATCGTAGCCATTATCTTTTTGAGGACTTGGATAAATCGGATTTAACCAAATCATATCAACACCTAACGTTTCTAAATAGGGTAATTTTTCAATAATACCTTGTATATCTCCTACTCCATCCCCATTTTTATCATAAAATGATTTTGGATAAACTTGATAGATTACTTTGTCCTTAAAACTCAATGACGTCACTCCTAACTAAATTGTTTTAACTTGCAAAATTCCTGTGTCATTTGTCACGTTACCATCTTTGATTATCGGGTCTACTTGATAACTATCTGAATTAGTAATGACCACTTGTGTTTGAGTTAAAAATCCTGACTCTCTAATACCCTCTATATCAAAATCTAGTAATAAATCACCAATCGTCACTTTATCGCCTTGTTTGACATGTGTTTCAAAATACTGTCCATTTAAATTAACTGTATCTAGGCCAACATGTATCAACATTTCAATTCCATGATCATCTACAATACCTATTGCATGTTTACTAGGAAATACTAAACTTATCGTTCCGTTCATCGGTGCGTAAACATGACCTTCCATCGGCTCAATGACCACTCCTTGTCCCATTGTCCCTTGAGAAAATACTGGATCTTTTGAATCAGTAATTGGTGATAACTCTCCAACTAATGGTGCATAGACCGAAACAACTTCACTAGCAACATTTTCAGGTGTCACAGGTATGCTTAAGCTATCATCAATAGGTGAAATAGCTTCACCAACTCTGTCTAGCTGATTGAAAATACCTGCTCTTCTAAAGAATAATGTTAAAATAAATGGGACTATAACCGCAATAATCATCCCTATAAAGAATACCCCATAATATTTTGGCATGATAGCTAAAATACCTGGTAAGCCACCAACACCTATTGATAAGGCTCTAACACCAAATAATGTCACAAATAAACCAGCTATCCCACTACCAATCATAGCTGCAACAAATGGATACATATATTTTAAATTAATCCCAAACATGGCAGGTTCCGTTACACCTAACCAAGCTGAAATAACTGATGGAACAGACACTTGTTCTTCTTTTTTATTTCCTCTATGAGCATATACAACAGCTAAAACAGCTGCTCCTTGAGCAATATTTGATAAACAAATCATTGGCCAAAGATTCGTTGAGCCAAAATCTGCTACTAGTTGTTGGTCAATGGCTAACGTTGTATGATGTAAGCCTGTAATAACAAGTGGTGCATAAAAAGTACCAAATACAGCAGCAAATAGCCAATTAAGAGATGATGTTAATCCAGTATTTACAACTGTTGAAATAGCAGAACCTATTTTCCAACCAATTGGTCCTAATATTAAATGAGCAGCTAAAATAGTTGGTAATAAAGCAAAAAACGGAACAAATATCATTGAAATAGCTTCTGGAATATGTTTCCTTAAAAATCTTTCTAGATATACTAACATAAAACCTGCTAACATAGCTGGTATAACTTGTGCTTGATAGCCAATTTTATCCATGGTAAAGAATCCAAAATCCCAACTCCAGTTAGCTGCAATATCTGCTGCACTAGTTGAGTTGACTGAATAAGCATTCAAAAGCTGTGGAGAAACTAGTGTAATCCCTAAGACAATTCCTAGTATTTCTGTTCCTCTCATTTTTTTAGCGATACTCCATGTAATCCCTACTGGAAGGAAGTGAAAAATAGCCTCACCTGGTAACCATAAAAAGCCATTCACACCGTTCCAAAAAGTTGATGACTCTGTAATCGTTTTGCCATCTAAAAATCCCATCGGTACCGCTTCTAAAATATTTCTAAATCCTAATATTAATCCCCCAACAATAATTGCTGGTAATAATGGCGTAAAAATTTCTGCAAGCATGGTGACTGCTCGTTGTAACATATTTTGATTTTGTTTTGCCGCTGATTTTATTTCTTCTTTTGTTCCACCTTGGATTCCTGCTACAGACATAAATTCTTCGTAGAACGTTGGTACTTCATTTCCAATAATAACTTGAAACTGTCCAGCATTGGTAAAAATACCTCTCACACAAGATATTTCTTCTATTTTATCTTCTTGTGCTTTAGAGGGATCATTTAGTACAAACCTCATACGTGTTGCACAGTGCGTAACTGCCGCAATATTTTCTTTTCCACCGACATAGTCTAGTAATAACAATGCATCTTGATTAAATTTTCCCATCTTCTTTCTCCTTTCACTTGTATGTACAAGTTATGTTAAATAAAATATACACCCTAAGTCTTCGTTTGTAAAGCGCTAACATAGTGTTCACACGTTATATCAATCTCATTTCACATTTTTATTTAATTAATAACTTGATTATTTAGTTTATTTACTAATAAAACATCAACATGTATATAAAAAACAATACAACACAACCTTTGAACAGCTACTTTATTAAAATTTTCTCATTTAAACAAAAAGAAGTATCACCTATTTTATACTTACTACAAGTTGTTCGAACAAGTTGAAAAGGAGTTAGTTACATGAAAGCTTATGAAATAATTTATCAAACAATTGAAAACAGTATTTTAAAAGGTGAGTACAATCCGGGAGATTTTTTACCTAGTGAGAATCAATATGTGAAACAGTTTAAAGTATCAAGAGATACTGTCAGAAAAGCATTGAATTTATTAATGACAAATGGATATATCCAAAAAATACATGGCAAAGGATCCATGGTTTTAAAAAGAGAACAATTAAGATTCCCTATCTCTGGTTTAATAAGTTACAAAGAATTACAACAAGCATATGGATATGATAGTATCACTGATGTCGTCTCATTAGAAAAAATAAAAATTTCAGAAAAATTAAGTCGTCTCACGGGATTCGAAAAAGGTGAAGATGTCTGGAAAATAATAAGAACAAGAGAAATTGATCATCAAAAAGTAATTTGCGACACAGATTATTTGTTATGTCGATTAATTCCTAATTTAACACGCGAGATTGGAGAGGATTCCATTTATAAATATATCGAAAAAGAGTTAGATTTACAGATTTCTTTTGCCGAAAAAGAAATTAGGGTTGTTCCTTTAAATCAATTAGATAAAGACCATTTAGATTTAAATTCACAAGATAATAATATCGTGTCAATTCAAAGCCGTGTCTTTTTAGCTAATGCCGAACAGTTTCAATACACAGAAAGCAGACATCGTGTGGACAAATTTTTATTTTATGACTTTGCAAGAAGAAACCCTTCAACTATCTAATATACTAAGAAAAAATCACCCACTAGATAACTCTAATGGGTGATTTTGGGTTTTATTCAGATTTTTCTTTTGTTTCTTCTTTTTTCTCTTCTTTTGGTTTTTCAATCATTGCTTTACGTGAAGCATTAACGCGTCCTTGACGGTCAATTTCTGTCACTTTCACAAGAATTTCATCGCCTAATTTAACCACATCTTCTACTTTATTCACACGTTCATGTGAGAATTGAGAAATATGCACTAAGGCATCTTTCCCTTTGAATAAGTTAACAAAAGCACCGAATTTTTCAATTCTTACAACTTTAGCTAAGTATACTTGTCCCACTTCAACTTCACGAACTAAATCTTTAATGATTTCAATCGCGCGGTTGATTTTATCTTGATCTTGATGGGCAATACTTACATTACCATCTTGATCGATATCAATTTTAACGTCAGTTTCTTCGATAATTTTGTTGATGGTTTCGCCACCTTTACCGATAACGTCTTTAATTTTTTCAGGTTTGATTTGAATCATTTCAATCTTAGGAGCATATTTACTTAACTCTTTACGAGGTTCAGCGATTGTTGATGTCAATTCATCTAGAATTTCCATACGTGCTTTTTTCGCTTGAGTTAGAGCTTCTGTTAAGATAGCTTCTGTAATTCCTTCGATTTTAATATCCATTTGTAAGGCTGTAATACCATCTTTTGTTCCGGCAACTTTAAAGTCCATGTCACCTAAGTGGTCTTCCATACCTTGAATATCTGTTAAGATAGTGTAGTTATCCCCATCCATTACAAGTCCCATTGCAATACCCGCAACAGGTGCTTTGATTGGAACCCCGGCATCCATTAAGGCTAAGATTCCTGCACAGATACTTGCTTGAGAAGAAGAACCATTTGATTCTAATACTTCTGAAACCACACGAATCATGTATGGAAATTCTTGTTCATTTGGGATAACTTGTGCCATCGCACGTTCACCTAATGCACCATGTCCGATTTCACGACGACCTGGTGATCTCATTGGTCCAGTTGAACCAACTGAGTATTGTGGGAAGTTATAGTGATGGATGAATCGTTTGCTTTCTTCCACACCTAAACCATCAATAATTTGATGTTCGCCAAGTGGTGCTAATGTACAAACTGATAAAGCTTGCGTTTGTCCACGAGTAAATAATCCAGAACCATGCACACGAGGTAGAATACCAACTTCTGATGATAAAGGACGAATTTCGTCAATTTTACGACCATCAGGGCGAACTTTTTCTACAGTGATTAGGCGACGAACTTCATTTTTTTCCATGTCTTCTAAAATTTGACGTACTTCTTTCATCCATTTAGCAGACTCTTCGTTTTCAGCAAATTTTTCTTCATAAACAGCGATTACTTCATCTTTTAAAGCTGAAATGTTGTCTTCACGAGCTAATTTTTCTTCTGTTTGAATGGCTTGAGTCATACGAGGCATATAAATATCATTGATTTCTTTTTCTAACTCAGCATCAACTTGTAATAACTCGATTTCCATTTTTTCTTTGCCGATTTCATTGGCAATTTCTTCTTGGAAAGCAACCAAACGTTTAATTTCTTCATGACCGAATAAAAGGGCACCTAACATATCTTCTTCAGATACTTCTTTTGCACCACTTTCAACCATGTTGATGGCATCTTTTGTTCCAGCTACTGATAATTCAATCGTTGTATTTTCAGCTTGTTCAACAGTTGGGTTGATAACATACTCACCGTCAACAAAACCAACTTCAACACCAGCAATCGGTCCATTAAATGGAATATCAGATACACATAAAGCTAAAGATGAACCTAACATTGCTGCCATTTCAGGTGAGCAATCTTGTTCAACACTCATAACAGTGTTCGTAATTTGAACTTCATTACGGAATCCTTCAGCAAACATTGGACGGATTGGTCTATCAATTAAACGAGCAGTTAATGTTGCTGTTTCACTTGGACGGCCTTCACGTTTAATGAATCCTCCTGGTACTTTTCCAACAGCATACATTTTTTCTTCATAATTAACTGTTAGTGGGAAAAAATCAACATCTTTAGCTTGTTTTGAAGCTACAGCCACACTTAATACCACTGTGTCACCATATCTTACTAAAACTGCTCCATTTGCTTGCTTGGCTAATTGTCCGATTTCAACAGATAATGGACGGCCTCCCCAAGTTGTTTCAAAAACACGTTTTTCACTATGCACTATAATTTTTCTCCTTTGCATACTCGAGGTGAACAGACTACTAAACAAATATCAATCATCTCAAAAATTTAAGAAAACTCATATTTGCATAGTAGACAATCAGCTCATCCTCGGTTTTTATTAAAAGAAAAGCGAGATCAAAACGACCTCACTTATCCTCCTATTTTTGACTCAATTGATTAACGACGTAAGCCTAAACGTTTGATTAATTCACGGTAACGTTGAACATCATTTTTACGTAAGTAAGCTAATAAGTTACGACGGTGACCAACTTTTTTCATTAATCCACGGTATGAATGGTGGTCTTTTTTATGCACGTGTGCATGCTCGTTTAATGCATTAATTTCTGCAGTTAATACAGCAATTTGTACTTCTGGAGAACCAGTATCTCCTTCGTGACGTGCGTATTCTTTAATGATTTCGTTCTTGCGTTCTTTTGAAATTGCCATGTCTTTCACCTCTTCTATATTATTTCCCCAAAACTGAGTATATCGTTGGTGATTCGATGTACCAAGTAATAGGCATGTGACGATTTATCACACAATGGTACTTTACATGATTTTTAGCATAAAAGCAACTGTTTCATACACTTAATTCTCGTTTTTATCATTCGAAAGTGATAATGTCCTAAGTAGGTCGAAAGACAAAATGTCCCAAAATGATAAAATAACTTTATGAAAAGGATAAATCTAACAATGAATGAAACCAAAAAGTATCAAGTTATTAAAGCTGTCGCTGAAAATAAAAAACAAAAAAAGAGAGCTAGTGTTGAACTTAATTTATCTATACGACAAATTAACCGTTTAGTGAAATCATACAGGGAAAATGGTAAATCAGCATTTGTCCATAAAAATCGAGGGAGAAAAAATAAGCACTCTGTGCCTGAAAAAGTAAAACAACAAATAATCACTAGTTATCAATCGTTTAGTATTAAACCAAATATTAAGCATTTTACTGAAATACTGAAAAACGACCATCATATCTGTTATACAGATACTACAATTAGAAGCATCCTGTACAAAGAAAAAATACTTTCACCAAAGGCTCAAAAAAAGACAAAAAGAAGACTCAAACAATTAATAAAGCAAGAAGGTCAACAAACCAAACAATCAGAGAACCTATTGGTTCCAAGAGCTGAAGACTACCTAGAACTCCCTGAAAAGACCCATCCTAGTCGACCTAGAAAAAAATACAAAGGAGAATTAATTCAATTAGATGCTAGTTCATATAATTGGTTTGGAAATCAAATAACTCATCTTCATTTAGCTATTGACGACGCATCAGGTAATATTGTTGGCGCTTATTTTGACCAACAGGAAACGCTCAATGGTTATTACCATGTTCTTCATCAAATTCTGACAAAACAAGGGATTCCTGCCACTTTTCTAACAGATAAACGAACCGTCTTTGAGTACAACAGAAAATCAACAAAAGCTGTAGAAGAAGATACGTTCACGCAGTTTGGGTTTGCTTGTCATCAATTAGGTATTGACATAAAAACATCCTCTATTCCTCAAGCAAAAGGTCGTGTAGAACGTTTAAATGGGACAGTGCAATCAAGATTGCCTGTTGATCTTGAGATAGCAAATATACATTCTATAGAGGAGGCTAATCAATTTCTATCTGTATGGATTCGAAAGTTTAATCGACAATTTGGTCACAAAACTGCAGAAAGTGTTTATGAAACTTCTCCTACAACAGCTGAAATTAATTTATTACTAGCTACTGTCTCTCATCGTATAGTCGATAATGGCCATCATATTAAGTATCAAAATAAATTTTATCTTCCAACGGAAGGTGGTAGCGACAAATATTTTACAAGGAAAACGAAAGCATTAATTATAAAAGCTTTTAACGGGGAGATTTATGTTAATATAGCAGAAAAAATTTATCCTACTAGACGATTAAAAAACCACGAGACCTATTCAAAAGAGTTTGATGGGGTTTCTTCAGATATAAAAAAAGAAAGACGCAAGTACATTCCACCACAGTCACATCCGTGGAAACTTGAGTCTTTCAAAAGGTATCTTCAAAGTATTGACCGTACTATCGAAGAATATGAGGCTGAAAAAACAGCCTGAAACAAAAAGTACCTTATTTTACCAATAATGGTCACATTAGTGCAAGTTTTACGCAGTAAAGATTGCGCTAATGTGAGCCCTCATTTTGGGACATTTTTATTTTCGATTGACACTGTTTCATACACTTAATTCTCGTTTTATTCATCTTTTTTGTACCAATCATAATGAAATATTCCGTCTCGATCTTTTCGCTCATAAGTATGTGCACCAAAATAATCTCTTTGTGCTTGAATAATGTTGGCTGGTAAGTCTTTTGAGCGGTATGAATCATAATAAGAAATCGCCGAAGACAAGCTTGGTACTGGTACACCTAGTTTAACTGCTAAAGAAACAACTTCTCTTATATCACTTTGGTATTCTGATACAATACTTAAAAAGTAGTCATCTAACATTAGATTTTTTAGTGTTGGATTCTTTTCATAAGCATCTGTGATTTTTTGTAAAAATTGTGCTCGTATAATACAGCCTTCACGAAATATTTGAGCGATTTCTCCATAATTTAATGACCAATTGTATTCATTACTTGCCATCATCATTTGTGAGAATCCTTGTGCGTAACTCATAATCTTACTAAAATATAAGGCTCTTCTGACTTTTTCTATCATGACGTTTTTATCTATATTTTTTATAGTGGCGTTTGGTCCTGGTAAAATACGACTTGCCTCGCATCGCTCTTCTTTTAAAGCTGACATAAATCTAGCAAAAACTGCTTCTGTTACAAGAGGTAATGGCACGCCTAAATCAAGTGCATGCTGACTAGTCCATTTCCCAGTTCCTTTATTGCCTGCTTTATCTAGTATGTGTGTGACGATGTAATCTTGCGTGTCTAAATCATCTTTCTTCATTAATAATTCAGATGTAATCGTCATTAAGTAGCTGTTTAGTTCGCCATCATTCCACATACTAAAAATATCTGATACTTCTTCGATACTTAGATGAAGCCCTCTTGTCAAAATATCATAACTTTCAGCAATCAGCTGCATATCACCATACTCAATACCGTTATGAACCATTTTAACAAAATGTCCTGCCCCGTCTGGTCCAATATAAGACACACAAGGTTTTCCATCATGAGCTTTAGCTGCAATATCTTCAAATAAAGGGTTAATTAAATCATATGCTTCACGTTGACCACCTGGCATGAGTGATGGACCGTTTAGTGCACCTTCTTCCCCACCAGACACTCCTGAACCTACAAAATTAATGCCAAACTCTTTCAAGTAGTGACTTCGTCTGAGTGTATCAGTATAATGGGTATTTCCTCCATCAATCAGCACATCATCTTTATCTAAATAAGGTACTAACTGCTCAATCATAGTATCTGTTATCTTCCCAGCAGTTACCATCAGCATTATTTTTCGAGGTGTTTCAATTGATTCAACAAAAGAGTCAATTGTTTCAAATCCTTTGATGTTTTTTTCTGGATGATTTTTTAAAAACTCATCTGTTTCATGATAAAAATGACTGTAAACGGACACGCTATATCCTTTCCCTTCACTATTTAAAGCCAAATTTTTTCCCATAACACCTAATCCGACCATACCAAACTGCTGCTTACTCATTTAATCAATTGCCTCCTGTAGCTTTTTTCATTAGTTATAAATCCTTTAGAATAATAACATAACTGATTTAGTTTCTTAGAAAAATATGAAAGTTTTCATCGTTCTATTACCAAATTAAAATAAGTAAAAATAACATTTATTAAGGGTTTAAGCGATTTATTTATTTCTCAAGGTTTTCATTTTATGGTAAAATGAAAAGTACTATATTAGAAAAGAAAGGAAGGGATATTGATGATTACAATGGATGATATTATCCGTGAGGGGCATCCTACCCTTCGTGAAGTTGCCAAAGAAGTTGAGTTACCTTTATCAGAAGAAGATATTGAACTAGGTAAACGTATGCAAGAGTTTTTAAAAAACAGTCAAGACCCAGAACTTGCAGAAAAATACAAACTACGTGGTGGTGTTGGACTTGCCGCACCACAATTAAATATTTCAAAACGCATTATTGCAATTGAAATTCCTAGTCAGTCAGAAGAAGATACTGAACCACTTTTAAGCACTGTCATGTATAATCCCAAAATAGTCAGTCACTCAGTTCAACAAGCTGCTCTTGAAGAAGGGGAAGGTTGTTTATCTGTTGACAGACCAGTACCAGGTTACGTTATTAGAAACGCACGAATTACAGTTACTTATCATGATATAAATGGTGAAGAACATAAAATTCGTTTGAAAAATTATATGGCCATTGTGGTACAACATGAGATTGATCATATCAATGGTATTATGTTCTACGATCATATTAATGAAGAACATCCAAATTATGCACCAGATGATGTTATTTTTATCCAATAAAAAACTTGTCATACAAATTGTATGACAAGCTTTTTTTGTTTTACTCGATTAATCTAAATAGTGAACAGATTCATCTTTATTCAACCAAGAATAAGTTAACCCAATAACCAATCCTCCACCAATAAAGTTACCAATGAAAGTAAAAATCAAATTGGTCGCTACTGCACCAACCGTCATTCCAGCAATTACTCCACCTGATGAGAAGTATGCTAATGGGAAATAAATGAAGTTGGCGATAACGTGTTCAAATCCTAAAAACGTAAAAATAAAGATAACTAAAATAATCCCAAATAAACGACCTACATCATCCTTTAGCTTCATTGACATTAAAACAGCCAGATTAACAATAACGTTAGCAAAAATTCCTTCAACTAATGTTTGAATGATACTTTTTTCAAATTTTCCTTCAACCAAATGAGTCAGAAAATTATCAGCTGGTAATCCTTTAAAAGCTCCAGTAAGAGATAACATATAAGCTATAACTAGTGCACCGATTAAATTAAACAGCACGCAAACTAGCAATATTTTTAACGCACGACTTGGTGCTAATTTCTTTCGGTACGTCGCAACTGTCATATACATCATGTTAGATGTTCCAAGTTCTGCATTAAGAAAAATGATTAAAGCTAATCCCAAACCAAATGCCATCGCATATAAAGTTTTTCCCGCTGCCGGGTCTGTAAATTTCAATCCTAATCCTATTGCAATCGCTGATCCTAAGCTCAGATATAGTGTTGCTAATACCGAACGCATCGCGTATTTTCCAAAATGTTTTTGGATTAATTCATCTTTTTTTTCGATGGACGCATCTAGTTTGGTCATCAATTCTGAATGTTGTGCCATTGTCTTATTCCTTTCTTTGATAACATTGTTATTTTTTGAACAAACTTTTATTTACAGTAGATACTATATCTTAAAAACTCATCCAAATCTACTAAAAGTTTAATAAAAATGTGGATAAAATACGTCAAATTTTTCTATTTAAACTTTTCTACAAAACATCAATTAATTCTTGTCTTTTCAAAATTGATAAAGTATAATGAAATTTGTGTAAAATAATGCAGCTAGAAAATAAGTAGCACGTTTATTAGTTTATTGCCTTTATGGGTTCAATTGCGTAACCGCGGCTGCAAAGGTGAAGATTGAAGAATAAACTAAGCGTCTATTAATATTTTCAAGAAATTATTTTACTCCAAATAAAAAATTATATTGGAGGATTTTTAAATGTCTCGTTATACAGGACCAAGTTGGAAAATTTCTCGTCGTTTAGGCGTATCTTTATCAGGAACTGGTAAAGAATTGGCTCGTCGTCCATATGCACCAGGACAACACGGACCAAACCAAAGAAGAAACAAATCAGAATATGGTATGCAATTAACTGAAAAACAAAAATTACGCCATATGTATGGTTTAAATGAACGTCAATTCCGTAATCTTTTCATGAGAGCTGGAAAAATTAAAGAAGGTAAACACGGTGTTAACTTTATGGTTCTTTTAGAACAACGTTTAGACAACGTAGTATACCGTCTAGGTTTAGCTACAACTCGTCGTCAAGCACGTCAGTTAGTTAACCACGGTCACGTTTTAGTTGATGGCAAACGTGTTGACATCCCTTCATATGAAGTGGCTGTTGGACAAGTTATCTCTATCCGTGAAAAATCTAAAGATTTAACAATCATTAAAGATGCTGTTGAATCAACTTTAGGTCGTCCTTCATTTGTAAGCTTTGACGCTGAAAAATTAGAAGGTAGTATCACTCGTTTACCAGAACGTGATGAATTACCACAAGAAGTTGACGAGTCTTACGTAGTTGAGTTCTACAACAAATTACTATAAGATTATCAATTATCTTTATACAAAAAAGAGATGGCGCGCCATCTCTTTTTTATTTCCTCTTATGATTGATAAACATAATTAACCAGATAATTAGAATTACGGATAAGATGACCACATAAATCCATTCATAATCTGACGACAAGCGTGGCAGGTCAATATTCATCCCATAAAACCCTGTAATTAACGTTGGAATAGCTAACGCTAAGGACCAAACTGTTAAAAATTTCATCGTATCATTTAAGTTATTATTCATAATACTATCGAAAATCCGAGCAATTCGGTCCACGATGTCTGATTCAAGTTCAGTCATATGAGCTACTTGATTTGCCTCGATTAACGCGTCGTCCAATCTTTCCATTGTTTGTTCATCAAAACTTCTCCCTAACCTTGAACGTTTCATTTGCTCTAGTATTTCTAGGTTATTTTCAGATGCACTCAATAAAAATGTCAGTGTTTGTTGTAAATAAGATAAGCGAACCAAATCTTTATTTTTCACTCTTTCAGTTAACAAATCATCCATCTGATGACGCTCTTTTGAAATTTCTCTTAAAATAGGTAAGTATCTATCAATCAATTCACGAATTAATTCAAACAAAAAAATCATTGGTGTTGCTGAACTCACCTGCTCGATACTTTCTTTCACACCTTCATAACTAATCGTACTTTCCGCTTCATTAAACGAAAATAACATGTCATCTTTTACCAAAAAACTAACTGGTCTTGACACATAGCGAATGTCTTTTGGTTGCTTTGTCGGAACATGAATCACAACCAACTCTATGTCATTGACAGAATCAGTAATATAATTACTTCGTTCATAAATATCCATGACATATTCAAGCGTTTCCTCTGGTATTTGAAACTCGTTTCTTAATATATTCTTTTCACTCGTTGATAAATGATGTGTTTCTATCCATTTGAATGACGGATTTATCTGATGTTCTACCAACATGATCATTGTCTCCTTTTTCCTTTTGTTAAATAATAAAAAAGAAGTCACATCATATGACTTCCTATTATCATTAAACACTTCCTATAATTAACGGCATAAACAAACCTGCTATATTAAAGTAAATCAACACACTGGTCAAATCACTTAGTGTCGTAATAAACGGACCACTTGCTACTGCAGGGTCAAATCCAATTTTTTCCATCAATATTGGAATTAGACTACCAGCTAAATTCGCAATCGTAATCGCACAAAGCATGGCTATTCCAATGACAAGCCCTAACGGAAAATTTTGTTTCCAAAAACCAACAACTAAGAAAATAACCACACCCGTTACTGCTCCTGTGATAATCCCTGTTAATATCTCACTCATAATTAATGAGAAAAAGTTCAGTTCTTTATCATCAGAGACAGCTAGTTTTCTAACTGCAACGGCTAATGATTGCGTTCCTGCATTTCCAGCAGTACCGGTTATCAAAGAAATAAATACAGCTAAAATACTCGCTTCACTAATCAGCACTTCATAGTGACTTATCAATGACGCTGTCGACATACCTAAAAACAGAAGTGTTACAAGCCACGGCAATCGTTTCAATGCAGCTTGAAAGGAACTTTCAGTTGTTGCTTCAACATCGACCCCGGCCAAACCAGAGTAATCACTCGCTGCCTCATCATCAATAACGTCAATGATATCATCAACAGTAATAATCCCTAATAAATGGTTATTATCATCAACGACTGGAATAGCAAGAAAGTCATAATCACGAATCATTTTTGCAACTTCTTCTTGGTCTTCATTTACACCAACACTAATCACACGCTCGCCCATCATCTCTTCAATCATCATGTCATCATCACTCACAATTAAATCTCTTAGCGAAATAACACCCACTAATTGATTGGTTAAGCTGACAACATACACATAATAAATGATTTCAGCTTCTTGTGCTTTTTTCTTTAAAAGCGTTAAAGCAGAACGAACTGTTTGATTCGCTACAATCGATACATATTCTGTCGCCATGATTGAGCCGGCTGTTTTATCTTCATAATGAAGCAGTCGTTTCATATTAACCGATGTTTCGGGTTTCATACGATCTAGATACGTTCTAGCAGTTTCTTCTTCTAACTGACTCAAAATATCAACCGCATTATCGGTATACATGTTTTCTAAAATAGCCACGACATAATTAGGTGACATCTCTGTGATATAATCTGTCAATCCTTCATGGTCTTCCTCGATGACATCAAGCATATCAGCCATCTCTTTGGGTGACAAATAAGCATACATCAGATGACGTTCTTTTTTATCTAAAGATAAATAAAATTGTCCCTGTTCATACAAATGCCAATCAAGAAACTTTTCCCTAAAAACATCCATATTCTGACTTTGCAATAACTTTAGCAATTCTTTTTCTTGTTCTTCTTTGTTTAACACTTCTGTCATACCAACGAACTCCCCTTACTCTATTAACTCTTTCATATCATTTGGTAATGGCAACTCAAATGTTAACTCCTCTCTTGTAAACGGATGTAGGAAAACTAACTTCTGACAATGAAGTGCTTGCCTATTCAATCCTTTTGTTAAGTCCCCACCATACAACTCATCTCCAATTAACGGACATCCAATCTCTGAAAAATGCACACGAATTTGATGTGTTCTTCCTGTGTGTAACTGTACCGCAACTTGTGCGATATCTTGACTTTTTTCGACTAATGTATATTCAGTTAATGCTTGTTGTCCACTTTCTATGACGCATCGTTTAATAATCGATGTGTTATCTCGTCCTATAGGTAAGTCAATCATCTCATGCTCGCTTAAACGAGATAAATCGCCACCAACTAACGCATGATAATATTTCTTTAATTCACCCGACTGAAGTTGTTTATCCATCATGGCATGTGCAAATCCATGTTTAGCAAACATCATTAACCCAGTTGTGTCTCGGTCAAGACGCGTCACAACATGTATCACACGATTGACATAATTTTGCTGATTATAATAATATTTGACGTAGTTCGCCATTGTACCATTTTTATGATATTGTGATGGAATAGATGCCACTTCTGTTGGTTTGTTAACAATCAACAAATGCTCATCTTCATACACAATATCTAAACTAGATTCAAAAGGAAGCATCGTTTCGTGCTCCCCTTCATCTGGAATGATAATGGTAACAATATCGCCTAATTTTACTTCAAATTTTGTATTTCTCACTTGTTTGTTTACTAAAAGTGTTCCACCTTGAAACTTAATTTTAGCTAATAATCGTCTTGAAACGCCTTGATTATTTAAAAAACGTTTTAACGTAATCTTATCTTCATCTACTGTCCAGCTAAATCTCATAATCTCTCGCTACTTTCTTTTGAAGTTCCTATAAAGGCATTATTCACACGACGCCAAAAATGTGTATGTCGATACAAAGCAAAATGAATTCTTTTTTCTGATAAGCAGAATGTTACATGTTTGATGTTTGAATTTGTTAAAGATAAATTATCTACATGCAAACTATATGTTTCTCTTTTTTTCATATCTAATCTGATCCATTCATCTGGTGCAATAATCATAGGAGACCCTAATGACCGATATACTCGGTTATTTAGCGAAGCTATCTCATTTAATTGTAAAGTATTAACACGAGGATGTACCACCGCACCACCTAAACTTTTACTATACGCTGTTGAACCAGTTGGGGTTGAAACAGATAATCCATCTCCCCTATAGCACTCAAATAGCTCATCCTTGATGAAAACATTGGCTACCATCGTACGATCCACATTTTTAATTGTCGCTTCATTAAGTGCTAAAAAATGTCTATCTGGCATATTATTGGTGTATGTCAAACAGACATCTAACAAAGGATAACTCACACTATTTTGCTTTTCTTCTTTTAAACTTCGAACAAGTTCATCAATTTCATAATCACGCCAATCCGTATAAAATCCTAAATGACCCGTATGAACACCGATAAAACGCACAGTATCCAACTGACTTTCGTACGCATGAAACGCACTCAATAAAGTCCCGTCACCACCGATTGTAATAACCACATCTGGTTTTTTTTTATCTAAAATAAACCCAGCTTTGCGTAACTTTTCCAATAATTCTTGAGTTACTTTTCTAGATGTTGGCTTTCGATTGGAATACACTCTAATTCTCATCGCTTTCACCTCTCTTTTCATTAACATATCGTTCTAAATGCTCTAAATCTCGATAAGAAAAGAGATGTTGAGCTTCTTGTATCTCATCACGAATTTTTGACATTTCTTCATCCAATAAATATGCTGCTTCAGCGGTTAACTCCAGGCGTTTATTGATTTCTTCTGGAAATTCACCGTCATACTTATAGTTCAATGAATGTTCAATCGTTGCCCAGAAATTCATCGCAAGCGTCCTAATTTGTATTTCAACATAGATTTTTTTCTCGCCCATAATGAGTTGAACTGGGTATTCTATCACTAAATGATACGATCGATACCCACTAGCTTTTTTATTGGTAATATAATCACGTTCATGAATAATTTTTATATCCGTCCTCTTACGTAGTAAAGAGACGACTTCATATATATCTTCTACAAATTGACACATAATTCTAAGACCTGCAATATCTTGCATCTCGTCTTCTAATCGATTTAAATCAATTCCTCGCAATGTTGCTTTAGTTAAGATGCTATCTTTCGGTTTTACACGCCCAGTGACAAATTCAATTGGGGTATGTAAATTATTCTCTTTGTATTGTGTTCTAATATTTCTGAGTTTCACTTTCAATTCCGAAACTGCCTGTTCGTATGGTGCCAAAAATAATTGCCAATTTCGATTTTCCATTTCATTCGCCACCTTTACTGTCAACATACATGCTATATTTTAACATAATTACCCATAAAAAGTTAGCACGCTAATAAGACAAGATAGTTGTTTTTTCATAAACAATTCATTACACTATTCGCGAGGTGAGGAATGTGGCAAAAGAGATAGAAATAGAATTCAAAAACATGTTAACTAAAGATGAATTTCAGCAATTATTAACAACTTATTTTCCTGATACCCCTGCTTTTTCTCAGACAAATTGTTATTTTGATACACCTGATAACACGTTGAAAGAAAAGTCAATGGGACTTAGACTAAGAAAAAGACAAGGAAAAAATGAATGCACTTTAAAAGTACCAACTTCCAATACAAATGCTTATCAAGAGATTACAGATTCTCTAACTGAGAAAGAGATTAACACTTTAATCAAAGAAGAAAGAGTTCCACTTGGTAGAGATGTGGCTAATTATCTGGAATCTATTGGTGTAGCTGTAACCGATTTAAAAAAGATTGGCTTTTTAACGACATATAGACGTGAAAAAAAATTAAATAACGAGTGTTTACTTGTACTTGATGAAAGTCATTTTGGAAAAACAGTTGATTATGAACTTGAAATGGAGGTCACTGAATCAAAAAAAGGGGAATTGTTTTTTAATGATTTTCTAATAAAAGAAAACATAAAAAGACATCCTGCTAGCAAAAAAATAGCACGTATGATAGAATATCAAAGTTAACTTTCAGACTTTAAAACAAAAGGCATTTCCCTTTTGTTTTTTCTATATTTTTGTTACATTATACGTGAGAAGTAGAACATTTTTTTATAAGGGGGGGGACGTAATGGTCGAAATTTATCTATTTGTGAATCCATTAGATGAGCTTTGTTTGTTATCTGAAAAGCGTTTTTTAGAGGCAATAGAGAAAGAAAACAACAAAGTCTACTTAAAATTAATTCCAGTATTAAATCCCTTAATTATACAACACTACCTGATTGATAATAATTACCCAACAAATGACCTGACTCATAGAAACCAGTTAGTTGAAACGATCTATTCGGCTTGTCTAGATGTTAAAGCTGCTCAACTACAAGGAAAAAGAATGGGAAGAAAATTTCTTTTTCATTTGCAAGATTTAGTTGGGAAGAAAAAAATGGCCTATTCTGAGGAATTAGTCGATACCATCTTAAACAAAATTAACGCTGACAAAGAAACATTTAAATTAGATAGACAATCAAAATTAATCAAAGATTTTTTCAAAATTGATCAACAAGTGGCTAATGAAATGGGTGTCAATCGCTTTGCAAAGGCCGTTATTTTTAACTATGACTCGACACGTAATTTTGGTGTCTTGATCGATGCTTTTTCATCATCAGATTTAATTAAACAATTACTAAAATCAGAAGATACCAACAGTTGCTGTGCCAAAATACTTAAATACTAAAAAGGAATGCCCTCATCATTAAGAGCATTCCTTTTTTATTTGATTAAAATGACTCAATTAACGCTTCTAACTCGTCTAAACGAGCTTCAAAGACTTTCATTGTTTCTTCAATATAAGCAGATTGCGTCATGTCTACTCCCGCGCGTTTCATCACTTCGATTGGATAGTCACTACTTCCTGATTTCAAGAATGTTAAGTAGTTTTCTAACGCACCTTCTTCTTTACGGATAATTTTATCCGCTAAAGCGGTCGCTGCTGAAAATCCAGTTGAGTATTGATACACATAGTAGTTATAGTAGAAATGAGGAATACGGCTCCACTCATAAGCAATTTCAGGGTCACGTTCTACTGAATCACCGTAGTATTTAGCATTTAACTCACCATAATACTCGCTTAAGTAATCGCTTGTTAATGGTGTTCCTTTTGCATCTTCAGTGTGAATAAAATGTTCAAACTCAGCAAATTGTGTTTGTCTAAAGATTGTTCCTTTCACACCATCTAAATAATGATTTAAGATAAAGGCTCTAACTTTAGGATCTTTTTCTGTTTTTAACAAATGATCTGTTAATAAGTTTTCATTCGTTGTTGAGGCAATTTCTGCTAAGAAAATAGAATAATCACCATATACATAAGGTTGATTTTTTCGTGTGTAGTAACTATGAACACTATGTCCCATTTCATGAACTAACGTGAATAAATGATTTAAACTTTCATGCCAGTTTAATAAAATATAAGGTTTTGTATCATAACTTCCTGAAGAATAAGCACCACTGCGTTTGCCTTTGTTTTCAATCACATCAATCCAGCGATCGCTGTAAGCTTCTTGAACGATTTCTAAATATTCTTCACCTAATGGAGATAACCCTTCAAGTGATTTTAATTTTGCCTCGTCATAAGTGTAACGAATTGGTGCATCTCCTAATATTGGTGTATACATATCATACATATGTAGTTCGTTAACATTTAATAGTCGTTTACGCAATGCCACGTAACGATGTAATAATGGTAAATTTTTATGTACCACATCAAGTAATGTATCATAAACAGATTCAGGAATATGGTTAGCACTTAAAGCTGCTTCACGTGCTGAACTGTAGTTTCTGATTTGAGCATTGAAATTATGTTTTTTTACATGAGACGATAATGTGCTAGCAAATGTATTTCTAAATTGTTTATAAACTTTGTATAACCCTTCAAACGCTTCTTTACGTACTTCACGGTTTGTACTTTCCATTAATTGACCATACATACCTGAAGATAATTGCACTTTTTGTCCATCTTCATCTGTCACAATCGGAAACTCTAAATCAGCATTGTTTAATACAGAAAATGTATGACTTGACGCTGAGAATATTTCACTTGCTCCAGCTAATAGTGCTTCTTCTTTTTCAGATAACGTATGAGCTCTATCTGCTGTAATTTGAGTAATAAAGTGACGATAGATTTCTAAACCTGCTTCTTCTTTAAAGTATGAATCAATCGTATCATCAGATAACGTTAACACTTCTGGGCCAAACCATGAAACAGCTTCCCCTGCTTTAGCAGCAATAGTACTTGCTTTTGCATAAAGTCCTTGGTAAAGTGCATCACTTGTGTCTTGGTCATTTTTTAAATGTGAGTACACATAAATTTTTTCTGTCGTACGATGAATAGACAATACATATTCAATCGCTGATAGAAAAGCTTTCGCACCATTTTTTAATGTTCCTTGATACTCACTTGCTTTTTCTAACTCTGCAGTCAATGATGTCAACGCCTCATTAAACGCATCATCTGATGCAAAAATAGGAGTTAAATCCCATGTTAATTCCTCTGGTAATTCCGAACGATTTGGTAATTGTTTTGTTTCACTCATTTTAAGTAACTCCTTTCTCATTATCACTTAATAATCATATCATATTTTAACGGAAGAGTTAGTCTTTCACTTCTTTTTTTAAAGAATTTTTTGAATTGCTCGTTATTCATCACACTTTCCTCATCAAAACATAACATATCCGTACCACTTAATTTCACCACTTTTATTTCCTGTAAAAAACTAACGTACAAAGATAAACAATAATCAACCACTTGATGTTCTCCCAAATTTGCATAGTCATCTATTGCTTCAAGTGGTAAATTTTCTAGCACATCTTGTTGCAACTCACGATATGTGAGCATTTTTTTATTTTGTAACACTTCAAAAGTAAGCCAACGAATCCGTATATCCTCTCCTCGCAGTAAAGGATGAAAAAAATTAGGGAAATAAAGATAAGGTGGTAAGTGAGCTAAATGAAGGTTGTGTTGATAAAAATATTCTTGCAAATCTTTAACGGTATTATCTGAGCATAGTAGCTGATCAGATAACTGTTTTCGTGTATTTAACATCTCTTCAAATGGCTGTTGAATCAAATACTCTGCCTTTAAGCCACACTCTGTCAATATATTAACTAATGACATCTCACCCAAAGAAAACTGTTTTTTTCTTGTTACTATTTTTTTGTTTTTTGAAAAAAGATAATAAGTTACGACTAAGAGATTATCTTCAACTAGTAAACAAAAATCAACATACCCTCTAAAGCAGTTAAAATAAATAAAATGCTTTTTTAATTCTGTTAGCTTCACTTGTTTGCCTAAACGACTGCCTAAAACCCAAAATACTTGATAACCATGCTTTTTATATTGTGTTGTTCGTTCAATCAACCTTTCAATACTAAGAGAACTACATTGAAATTCAATTGCTAATTTATTTTGTATCAAAACATCTGCTCGTTGATTAATTTCAGGAAGATATGCCTCTAGTTCATACTCTAGTCCAAAAGTGGCACAATTTCGCGCAATCAACGATTTTCCTTTTAAATGTTCTAATGTCTCTGGCTCACTCGTAGCCTCACAATTTGATAGTGTTTTATGAGCAAAATGTGGGAATTTTATCTTCCCTTTCTTTAAAATCACTTCATTTTGACAACATGGACAATAATAGATTTCTGATTTTACTGCTTCATGACTACTAATCAATTGTTGTGCATCATTTTTTGCTATCAACATCCTTCTCACCTCTTTAACTCAATATTCGTAAAAATAAGAAAAAGGTTGAAAAAAAGAGAGGATTATCTGATACTTAATGAAGAATTGACTGGAGGTATATCTTGTGGATACTGAATTATTGAAACAAAAAATAATTGAAGCAAGTAAAGATATAGGCATTGATAAAATTGGGTTCACAACGGCTGAGCCCTTTGACCATTTAAAAACAAGTTTAATAGAACAAAAAGAAAACAATCATACAACAGGATTTGAGCATGGAAATATTGATGAACGACTCTACCCTGATTTAATTTTTAATCAACCACAATCGATTATTTCCATTGCACTTGCTTATCCGACTCGGATGAACGAGCGACTAAAATCAGTTCGTGGTGAAAAACGCGGGAAATTTGCTAGAGCATCTTGGGGAACTGATTATCATCATATTTTAAAAGATAGATTAGATAAATTAATCACATTTATTAAAGAACAAGCACCCAAAGAGTTAGAATTAGATTTTAAGCCAATGGTGGATACTGGTGAATTGATTGATGTCGTGGTAGCGCAACGTGCTGGTCTAGGTTTCATCGGAAAAAACGGCCTACTCATTACAGAAGAATTTGGTTCATACGTTTATCTTGGTGAAATTATTACTAATATTCCTTTTGAACCAGATACACCTATGGAAAATCAGTGTGGTGAATGCACGAAATGTATCGACCAATGCCCAACTTCGGCTCTTTTAGGAGATGGACGCATGAATGCTCAAAAGTGTTTATCTTACCAAACGCAAACAAAAGGCTTTATGCCAGAAGAATATCGACCTAAGATTCGTTCAATTATTTATGGATGTGATATTTGTCAGGAAGTTTGTCCCTTCAATAAAGGAAAGAATTTTCATTTTCACGAAGAAATGGAACCTGATCCAGAAATTGTGACACCTTTGTTAAAACCTCTATTAACTATTTCAAATCGTGAATTTAAAGAACGTTTTGGTTATCTTGCAGGGTCATGGCGAGGAAAAAAACCGATTCAACGAAATGCTATTATTGCTTTAGGAAATGTGAGAGACAAAACCAGCATTCCTCATTTATTAAGCTGTATCGAACAAGATCCACGACCAGTTATACGTGGAACTGCTGCTTGGTCTTTAAGTAAAATTGACCCAACAAATCCTGCTATTTATGACTTTTTAGTTGAATACCTTGAAAAAGAAACAGACGAAGAAGCAAAAGAAGAAATGAGAAACGCTATTGATAGAATGAGAATTTAAAATAAATATAAGATAGTTGACCTTTTTTGTTAAGAATTAGATAACAGATAAGTAACAATTTAATAAACATTTTAAAAGAACTGAGTAAATTTACTAACATTTTACTCAGTTCTTTTAATCTTTTCTTAGAATCTTTGATACTATAACTGTGGGGTATAATAAGGTATTTCAAATTAAGGAGGATTTTTATGACAAAATCAACAAAAAAGGTAACCCTGTTCGGTTTAATCTTAATGATTTTTACCTCAGTGTTCGGGTTCGGTAATGCTCCAGTCGCCTTTTATCGTATGGGATATGGTGCTATTATTTGGTATATTTTAGCAGCACTCTTTTTCTTTATACCATATGCACTAATGATGGCTGAATATGGGTCGACATTCAAACATGAAAGTGGTGGGATGTACACTTGGATGGAAAAATCGGTTGGACCAAAATATGCGTTCATCGGGACATTCATGTGGTATACATCTTACATTATTTGGATGGTAAATGTGTCTACAAAAGTATTTATCACCCTGTCTACAACTTATTCAGGGTCTGATAAAACAAATTATTGGAGTTTGTTTGGACTTGATTCCACTCAAACAATCGGGTTACTAGCTATTTTATTTATTATCATCGTGACATTTTTTGCAGCAAGAGGGTTAGATAAAATCACAAAAATCACTTCTGTCGGTGGGATTGCCGTTACATTTTTAAATGTGGTATTAATCATTGTCAGCTTGATTATTTTAATCTTTAACAAAGGTCAAGTCGCTCAACCGATTGAAGGAATGAAAAGTTTTATTGATTCTCCAAATCCAGGTTTCAACTCTCCTCTAGCTATTATTTCATTTTTAGTATTTGCTATTTTCGCTTATGGTGGACTAGAAGCTGTGGGTGGATTAGTAGATAAAACAGAAAATGCTGAGAAAAATTTTCCTAAAGGAGTTATTCTTTCAGCGATCATCATCTCTATTGGGTATGCATTAACCATTCTTTTATGGGGTGTGTCAACAAACTGGGATTCTGTTTTAAGTGGTGATAATGTCAATCTAGGTAATATCACTTATGTCTTAATGAATAATCTAGGATTTGAATTAGGTCGAGCAATTAATTTATCCACAGATACTGCTTTAGCTATTGGGCATGCATTTGCTAGATTTACAGGTTTATCCATGTTTCTAGCTTACTTAGGTGCTTTCTTTACTTTAATCTATTCACCACTAAAAACGATTATCGAAGGAACACCAAAAGGACTTTGGCCTGAAAAAATGGTTAGAGAAAATGACAAAGGCATGCCAGCTTTTGCTATGTGGATTCAATGTGTGATTGTGGTTCTTATCTTAGCTTTAGTGTCATTTGGTGGGAAAGACGCACAATCATTCTATAATGTGTTAACCTTAATGGTAAACGTCTCCATGACGATTCCTTATCTATTTTTAACGGGTGCTTTTCCAGCATTTAAACAAAAATCAGATATTGATCATTCAATCAATATCTTCAAAACCAAAACACAATATATGGTGAGTACGATAGTCGTCATGGCTGTCATTGGTTTTGCTAATATCTTTACCATTATCGAACCTTTATTTAGAGAAGGCGGACCTGTCTGGGGAGATACACTATGGCAAATTGCTGGACCGGTATTATTCTCATTAATTGCCTTACTTTTATTCAATCGATATGAACGACATACAAAAAAATAAACTAAAAACAGCCAAGGCATGATGCTTTGGCTGTTATTCTTTGTATATTTTATTATAGAAGATTAATTCGTAAATCAACACAACTAAAGAGATAAGTGCCACCACGACAAAGAATTTTAACATCACATATAAATTAGTTGAATACCTCAACCAAAGATAGAATAAAAAGAGAATCACTATCAATTTACCTCGTGCATTCAGTTTATTTGTAAGAAATACTCTAATCCATCTTTCTTTCTCATAAGTGACACCTTCTTTCATTTACTTGTAATTAAAACGCCTCTAACTCTAATGAAGCATGCTCCCAAGATTCTAATAACGTTTCTTGTTTACTATAAGACTCTCTTAGTTCTTTATCTAACTCCAAGAGTTGCTCGTGATCTTCAAGTACTTCTGGTTGTTCCATCTCTTTTTGAATTGCTTCAATTTTTTCTTCCATCTCTTGTAAATCAACTTCTAATGATTCCACCAATCTCTCTAATTTCCGCTGTTCTTTTTGTCTTTCTTTTGATTCTTCGTAACTTAGTTTAACCTTTGTCATGTGTTTCGTTGGATTATCTTGTTCACCATCCAGTAATGCGTTACGTTCCTCTTCTTCTTCTTTTTTCTCGATGTAGTAATCATAATTCCCATGATAATAAGTACTACCATCTTCTGACAACTCTAAAACGCCTGTCGCAATTCGGTTAATAAAGTAGCGGTCATGAGAAACAAATAGCAATGTGCCATCATATTCGATTAAGGCATTTTCTAATACTTCTTTACTATCTATATCTAAGTGGTTAGTCGGCTCATCTAGAATTAAAAAGTTATCACGTTGCATCGCTAATTTGGCTAATGCGACACGGGCTTTTTCTCCCCCACTTAATAAATTAATCGTCTTTTTAACATCTTCTCCAGAAAATAAAAAGCTACCTAATAAAGTACGAATATCTTTTTCAGGTGTCGTTGGGTGCTCACGCCACAATTCTTCCAACACGCTTTGACTTCCACTAAGTTTTCCTTGCTCTTGGTCATAGTAACCAATATCTACTTTATGGCCAATATCAGCTGTTCCTTTAATAAATGGGATATCTCCAATAATACTCTTTAATAAAGTCGATTTACCAACTCCATTTGGGCCAACTAAAGCAATGGCTTCTTGTTTACGCAAAGCTAGATTAATCGGTTCACTCAAAATAAGATCATCATACCCCACTGCCACATCATCCAGCGTTAGCACTTCTCTACCTGACGTGCGATTTATTTTAAATAGAAAATGAGCTGATTTCTCATCACCTAAAGGCTTCTCTAATTTTTCCATTTTTTCTAATTGTTTACGACGACTTTGTGCTCGTTTTGTTGTTGATGCCCGTACAATGTTTCGTGCCACAAAGTCCTCTAGTTTTGCAATTTTATCCTGTTGCTTTTCGTATTCTTTTTCTTCTTGTTCTAATCTCTCAGCTTTCATTTCTAAAAATTTCGAATAATTACCTTTATAATGACTAATTTTTCTTCGACTAATATCATATACTTCATTCACAATCTTATCTAAGAAATAACGGTCATGGGATACCATCAAAATAGCCCCACGATAGCCTTGTAAATACCATTCTAACCAATTTAATGTATCAATATCTAAATGGTTAGTCGGCTCATCTAAAATGAGTAGATTAGGTTTTTCCAATAACAAACGAGCCAATGCTAAACGAGTTTTTTGACCACCTGATAGATTTTGAATTGGTACATCAAAATAGCTTTCATCAAAACGAAATCCATGTAAAACAGATTTTATTTCAGACTCATAACCATATCCATTCATTTCATTAAACTCATGTTGTAATTTATCGTAATCTTTTAGTACTTGTTGATATCTTTCTTCATCATCATGGATATTTGGATCGGCGATGTTTTTTTCTAATTGTCGTAAGTTTTTTTCCATCTCTTGAACATAGTCAAAGACACTTAGCATCTCTTCCCAAATCGTTTTATCTGATTCTAAACCAGTATGTTGGTCTAAATAACCAATTGTTAAATCTCTTGTTTTCGTAACTAAACCTGTATCTGGCTCTTCAATGCCAGCTAAAATTTTTAATAATGTCGATTTACCTGCACCATTACGTCCAACAAGCGCAATTCGACTTTTATCTTGTATATCTAATTGTATGTTTTCAAATAATACATCATCTCCAAATAACCTAGAAACATTATTAGCTTGTAATAAAATCATGACGTCCTCCATCTTTTAACTTCTAAAAACAGTTTATCATAAAACACAAGATATGTTTGGTATATTTATCGTTCAAAGTTACTCAAGTGTAAGCGTAAAAATTGCTTTTATCCCTTAGTAAAGGTATCCTATTAACGTGAACTTTATAACAATGAGGGTATAAGATTGAAAAGTGAGGGAAATTATTATGAAAGACACGACTATTCCAAAGGCAACTGCCAAAAGGTTACCTTTGTATTATCGATATTTGAAATTTTTATTTGATTCAGGAAAGAAAAAAGTCTCTTCAACCGAGTTAAGTGAGGCTGTGAAAGTTGACAGTGCTACTATTCGACGTGACTTTTCTTATTTTGGGGAATTAGGTAAACGTGGTTACGGGTATGACGTGGAGAGTTTAATGACTTTTTTTGCTAAAACGTTAAATGAAGATCGTTTAACAAATGTAGCTCTTGTCGGTGTTGGTAATTTAGGACACGCATTATTGAACTACCGTTTCCATCAAAGTGATAGTATTCGTATCAGTGCTGCATTTGATGTTAAACCTGATATTGTTGGTCGCATACTTGATGGCGTTCCTGTCTATGATGCTAATGATATGGTTGAGCAAATTCGTGCACAACATATTGATGTTGCCATTTTAACCGTCCCACCAGCACATGCACAAGAAAATGCTGACCGCTTAGTTGAAGCTGGAATCAAAGGCATTATGAATTTTACACCAATTCGTATCAACGTTCCAAAAGATGTGCAAATTCAAAATGTTGACTTAACAAATGAAATGCAAACATTAATCTACTTTTTGTCTAACTATAAAGAAGACTAAATAAAAAGCTTATCGACCGCTGTCGCTAAGCTTTTTTAATTTAGCCAAAGCACTATCCCATTCATCACCATATGTACCAGAATAGATGTTAAAATACTTCCACTTTTTTTATAAATATATGAGAAAATAATGCCCAAACCAAAATAAATCATCAGATTTCCACTCGTGTGCATCAACATAAAAAACAAAGCACTTATCACCATTCCCACCCAAATCGGTAATTTTTGTCCAATCCAATTGACAAAACTAAACCGAAAAAACAACTCTTCCATGATAGGATTAAATAAGATTGATACAAACAAAAATAAATACGTTCGTTGGCTTGGTATATCTGTATTGAGATTTAATCTAGGAAAAATAATATGAGTGATAAATAAAACTCCCCATTGGATCATAAAACTTAATAACAGTCCTACAACTCCCCACCCTACTATTTTTTTTATAGAAAAAGTTGATGTTGTTAACGTATCTTTTTTTGTTGTTTTAAAATAAATAACCAAAATAAAAAATACTATGACACTATAAAGCAACATAGTTTGATTGTCATTTAATGAAAGAAATAAATGACCGTTCAATAAAAATAAATATAAAAAGCTTGTATACACCATATTTTGATTCAATGTCATCTGTGTTTACACCTATCTTTTCTATCGTTGATTTTGATATCTTTTCTTATTGTATCAAAATACTTGCAAAAAAAAACATTTATCTGTATTATAAAAGATGTGATTAGCACTCGATAAATAAGAGTGCTAAAAAATATAAAATTATGGAGGGATACACATTGTTAAAACCATTAGGAGATCGTGTTGTTATTAAAGTAAAAGAAGCAGAAGAAAAAACTGCCAGTGGATTAGTTTTAACATCAGCTTCAAAAGAAAAATCTCAAACAGGTGAGGTCATTGCTGTTGGTGATGGTCGTACTTTAGAAAATGGGGCAAAATTATCCGTATCTGTAAGCGTTGGACAAACTGTCCTATTCGAAAAATATGCCGGTCAAGAAGTAAGTGACTCTGGTGAAGATTATTTAGTACTACACGACAAAGATATAATCGCAATCGTAGAATAAAAATAAAATGATGAGGTGAACAATAAATGGCAAAAGATATTAAATTCTCTGAAGACGCTCGTAGCTCAATGGTACGTGGTGTTGATACATTAGCAAATATTGTAAAAGTAACATTAGGACCTAAAGGACGTAACGTTGTTTTAGATAAATCATTTGGTTCTCCATTAATTACAAACGATGGTGTGACTATCGCTAAAGAAGTTGAACTTGAAGATCGTTTTGAAAACATGGGTGCTCAATTAGTGGCTGAAGTAGCTTCTAAAACAAATGACATCGCAGGTGACGGAACAACGACTGCAACTGTTTTAACTCAAGCAATCGTTCGTGAAGGACTTAAAAATGTGACTGCTGGGGCAAACCCAATTGGCATTCGTCGTGGGATTGAACTTGCTACTAAAAAAGCTGTAGAAGAATTACATGCTATTTCTAAAAAAATTGACTCAAAAGAATCAATTGCACAAGTAGCTGCTGTGTCTTCTGGTAGCGAAAAAATTGGTGAACTAATCTCTGAAGCAATGGAAAAAGTTGGTAACGACGGTGTTATCACAATCGAAGAATCTAAAGGGATTGAAACTGAATTAGATGTCGTTGAAGGAATGCAATTTGACCGTGGTTACTTATCTCAATACATGGTAACGGACAACGATAAAATGGAAGCTGTTTTAGAAAATCCATACATCTTAATTACAGACAAAAAAATCTCTAACATTCAGGATATTTTACCTTTATTAGAACAAATCTTACAACAAGGCAAACCATTATTAATCATTGCTGATGATGTTGATGGCGAAGCTTTACCAACATTAGTATTAAACAAAATCCGTGGTACATTCAACGTGGCTGCTGTTAAAGCTCCTGGATTTGGTGACCGCCGTAAAGAAATGCTACAAGACATTGCTGCTTTAACTGGCGCAACTGTTATCACTGAAGATTTAGGATTAGATTTAAAAGACACAACAATTGATGCGTTAGGTTCTGCAAGTAAAGTGGTTATCGACAAAGATAACACAACAATTGTTGAAGGAAATGGTGACAAACAAGCAATTGAAAACCGTGTATCATTAATCCGTTCTCAAATTGCTGAAACAACATCAGACTTTGACCGTGAAAAATTACAAGAACGCTTAGCTAAATTAGCTGGTGGTGTTGCTGTCATTAAAGTTGGTGCTGCAACTGAAACTGAATTAAAAGAATTAAAATTACGTATTGAAGATGCGTTAAACGCAACTCGTGCCGCTGTTGAAGAGGGTATTGTTGCTGGTGGTGGTACGGCATTTGTTAACGTATTACCAAAAGTCGCTGAACTTGATGTAACAGGTGACGAGAAAACTGGTGTGAACATTGTTGTTCGTGCTCTAGAAGAACCAGTTCGTCAAATCGCTGAAAATGCTGGTATGGAAGGTTCAGTTGTCGTTGATAAATTGAAACAAGCTGATGCAGGTGTTGGATACAATGCAAAAGATGATACTTGGGTTAACATGATTGATGCTGGTATCGTTGATCCAACTAAAGTATCACGTTCAGCTTTACAAAACGCTGCAAGTGTTTCTGCATTAATCTTAACAACTGAAGGCGTTATTGCTGACAAACCAGAACCAGAATCTGCCGGAATGCCTGGCGGTATGGATCCATCAATGATGGGCGGTATGATGTAATCTCTTTAAAAGAGAAATATTGATATAAAAGTAACCACATGAGGATTGAGTTCTCATGTGGTTTTTTGATGTGGAATGTGATGTGATTTTTATAAATTAATTTATTTTCAGGAGTTCTTTAAGATATTCTATTTTTTCAAAATCTTTGTTATTATTACCATTTGCCCTATAACTATCCTTACTAGAAGCTAAATAAATTTTAAGGTATGCTTCTGTAGATGGTGTGTAAAACTCAACATCGTCCCGTTTGTTCCATTCTAAATCATTTAAAGATACGTTTGCAAAAATAGGTAACGTGTCAATAACACCGTACTCTACAGAAAAATCATCTTTGATAAATTCGTGTTCATGCAAATCTATTAAAGTATACCCTAAGTCTTTCATAATTAACTCTATATTTTCCCAATCATCAATTCTTTCATCGTCAGGAGCTTCCCAACCTCTAGGGTCACCTTTGACGTGAATGTCAATATCTCTGGAATCCCAATTCTTACGTGTGATAAATTCTAAGCCTAATGAACCCATTAATAAAGGTGTTATACCTATATCATTTAATTTTTTTGCTATTTTTAAAAATTCATTTAATTTATTTTTCATAATATCACCCCTACTCTTAGTTTATTTTTTAACAAAATGAATATTACGACTAACTTCTCTAAAACCAATCTGTTGATGAAATAACAAACTATCTAAATTTTCTAATTCACAATCACTAGCAAATTCTCTACACCTTTTATTTTTAGCCCATTCTTCCCCTTTTAAAACTAATGCTTTGGCAATTCCTTTTCTACGATACGAACTCTCTACAAAAACACCTTCTAAATAACCACAAGGCTTATTTTTTATTCCCTCTACATAATCATTTCGAATTTCAAATTGAGCAAACCCCACAACCTCTTGATTCACCAAATAAAGATAAATCATAGATAACCTATTATTAAGTATCTTTTGAAATTCACATTCTAATTCCTCATAAGAACTATTTCGATAAATATTTCGAGCTAATTGTATTAATTTATCTATGTGAGTTAACTTACATTCTTCAATGACTCCTTTATTCCTTCTTTCGCTTTCGTGACTTATCATTTCTTGAATCGCTGGATAAGTAAAACTTTCAAGTTCACTATCTAAAAAGAGTACTTCTTCCATTTCGTACTCCAATTTATTCGAAATTTCTTCTATTTCTGCAACAAATACTTGTCCATAATCCTCTAATCCATCTTTTTCTACACCTAATATGAACAACGGTTTAATGGTAAACTTAATAGCTCCTGTTTCCTCCATTAATTCTCTCTTAGCACATTCTTCTATTGTTTCATTAGGTTCTCGATGACCACCTGGTATTTCAAAAGTGGTTCTATCTTTATGTCGTACATAAACAGTTTTTCCTTTATACTTGGCTACAATCATTGCAATAATTAATTGCTCATCATTTATTTCTTCTAATTCATATGTTTTTAACTTCATTTATTCACTCCTAACCACCTAAAATTTTCTATTTTATTATTTATCAATTACAAAATCAGAGCATTTAACTAAAGTCGCTCCTTTATTTTTCAGATGTTTATTAAATATGGTTCTAAAAGGTTTTATAATCGAATCATGACCATCTTCTACTAATGTTACCTTGAAATGTTTTTGTAAGGCACTCTTACAAGTCGCTTGAACACAAGCATTACTCATTAAGCCTGTTACAACAAATTCATTAGGATTTAATTCATTTACACTATTACAAAATTCTTCTGATGAAAATGAACTTGGCTTACTCTTTGTTATCACATAATCAGATTGAGTAAAATGTAGTTTGCTATATAAATTTCCTACACCAGTTTGCTCTACATAAATGATTGGTAAATTATTATTTTTGAAATAATCGACTACTGAATTAACATTCTTTATAAATCTTTTCTTTCCTAATAACGAAGACGTTGTAGCTTCCTATATATCAATAACTAATAATACTTGTTTATTCATGAAAACACCTTTTAAAGACATTTGAAGTCATTCGCACATTTACTTTTAAAATCTAAGAGCTGTAAATAATCCCAATAAATTAATATAGTTATGAAAAAAAATAACACTCAATCGTATTTCTTCACATAATTTTGAAAGTTGTTTTTTATACATTTTTTTTACAATTCCAATATGATAGTAATCGTCACTCACAAAAATTTTAAATAATATATAAGTGTTAGTTACTTTTTTTAAACCAATTTGTTTCAAAATAATATTAATAGATTCACTTATCTGTTCATAACTATCATCTAAATGATTAATAGTTAAATAATTATTGAATTGTAGAAACGAAAATATTCTTTTGTGAGGTTCTTTTTGCAAATCATAAATTGATTTATAAGGATAATTTTTTATCAAACTTTTCTTGTGATTTTGATAGAAAACTTCTACATTTCCTATCTCTTTAACAGAAGTAACGAGTAGATTTTCTGCCTTAGGAGAAATGATTTTAGAAATGGCCAATACCTTATTTAAATAGTTTAAATCTACTGATTTATTCGTTTTATTAAGAAAGGAGATAAAAAAATTATAATATATCTTTTTCTTACTTTTTTTAATTTTTTTGTCATAAATTTTCAACTTTATAGCAATTTGTAAAATAACCATACCAAAAGCAGTGAAACCAGTAATATTAAGAGGTATTTTTAAACGAAAGTAAAGAAAAAGCATAAAACAAACTAGAAAAATATAAAAAATAATATCGGAGACCTCGTATAAGTCTATTTTTTTAAGAAAGGTTTGAATAATATTTTCCTCCCTATCAATGGCTATAGGTTCTGGCAGAGAAAATTGAGTAACATATTTATCATGTATCCAAGTTTCGTAACCACCAGATCCAATTGAATTACCTATAATGTTAAAGTCTTCAAACTTTTCATAAGCTGTACTATTTTCAAAGGAATTGAATAGTTTAATCCAATATTCTAGTACTTCGCTTTCATCGCTCATTAATATTACATCGAAACAACTTATTTCAACCCACTGTGAATCTTTAAAGTACATTTTAATTATAAGAATAAAATCTTGATACATATTTAATAGATAAGGATAAGCAGCTTCTATATATCTGGTATTATAAGTTAATAATTCTATATAACTTTTTGAGGGTATTTTGATACACTCCAATTTCGGAGAAAACTCTATATCTTCTCGAACAGCTTTAAAAAAGTCTTTAGTATGTGTTATTATATTTTCCTTATCTTCATTTCTAAATCCTAAAAACCAAAAAAAAGGCATTGAATATTTGGCCTCAAATACTGTGGTAGTTTTATTACTCAGAGTAGAATAATTTCCCATGTAATGAATTCTCCATTTCATAATTGATGATATTCGACAATTTCCTTAGAAATAAGAATATTATTTTCAAAATATCTCTATTTTTTACTTTTTTCATGATACCATAAATTTAATTAATTGCACTTTATATATTTTTCATTTGTCAAATTAAGCTAGACAAAATATCATTGTCTACATAACTCAAAAATACTTCCAATGGTGTTTTATAATTTAATGATTTTCTAGGAATATTATTTCTTTTAGATGCGATAGAGTGGATAAAAGATTCCTCAACTCCGTTGAAATCCATTTGTTTAGGCAATCCATCTTTACGTAATAACCCATTAGAGTGTTCATTTAAGCCTCGTTGTGACGGTGTTCCTGGATCGGCAAAATAAACATCAATATCATTTAGATTGCTGATTGATCTCCAATTAGAAAATTCTTTACCACAATCGAATGTGATTGATTTAAATAGATGGCATGGAAGCTTTTTAAACCAATTATTTAAACTATTTTCGATATCTATTGCTCGTCTGCCTATTGGTTTTAACGTAATAATCACTTTCTATAGTCTTTCAACGAGTGTGATAACAGCACTTTTATGATTTTTTCCAACAATTTTGGCATCTGGAGTCCATCCTTGAACAATCTTCTTTTGAATGTATTCTGTTTCATTATCAAATAAAGAAATAGGACGTCTGCCACAATTCTTTTTATTATTTTTGTATCTTTTATAGTAATCTAGTGCAGATACCCCCTCGTCAAGAGCTTTGTAAATATTATAGATAGTCTGTTTTGCTCGTTTCAATTGTTTCGCAACGTATGTTCCTTTTTTCTTTTGACGATAATAAGATTCTATCAAAACTAGCTCGTCTGTAGTAAGATGTGTATAGGTCATTTGTGATTACTCTCCTTGTTTTCTTTGGTTTGAAATACAATTTGAGTGTATCACAAATGATTTTTTTTTAGTTGTCTAGCTTAATTTTACAATTGGCGTAATATCCCCCCTACTCTTAGTTTATTTTTTTAACAAAATGAATATTACGACTAACTTCTCTACACTCTTTCTTTTCAACTCATTATTCCCCTTTAAAAAAAACACTTATTTCCATGAAAATCATTCATTATTTTTATTTCTCATTACAATGAGATTATAACCTTTTAAACAGCCTAGTTTAAACGATTATAACCATCATAGTACATTTAGTATAATTATTTACTAAATGTTTTTTTACCAAATCATCAACATATTTCTTCCATCATTAAAATGATTATGATAGCATTATTATATTATTTTAATGAAATTTTCATAAAAAAGAAAGGATGATAATATGAATAGTGGAGATATTAGTTTTATACTGGTCTGTTCGGCTTTAGTTTTTTTAATGACTCCGGGGTTAGCATTTTTTTATGGAGGACTATCAAGACGAAAAAACATCATTAATACTATGATGATGGTCATTTTTACTTTAGGTTTAGGTTCTGTATTATGGTATGCCTTTGGATACAGCTTATCTTTTAGCGGAGAGAATAGCTTCGTGGGTAATCTTGATAAACTATTCTTTAAAGATGTTTCTCTAAATACTGGATTAAAAACTGATAGCACGATCCCTGAAGGTTTATTTGCAGCCTTTCAGATGATGTTTTCATTAATCACAGTGGCAATTATTACCGGTTCTGTTGCTGGGCGAATGCGATTTTCGGCCCTTTTTATTTTTATAACGGTTTGGTTGATTGTCGTCTATTATCCTATGGCTCACATGGTTTGGGGCGGTGGTTTCTTAGAAGAAATCGGCTCAATCGATTTTGCAGGAGGAAATGTTGTCCATATTAGTTCAGGTATAACTGGACTTATTCTAGCGATTGTTTTAGGAAATCGACGTGGCTATAATAAATTGGAATATCGTCCACATAATATTCCGTTCATTGTGTTAGGTGCTGGTCTTTTATGGTTTGGATGGTTTGGATTTAATGCTGGTAGTACTTTAGGTGCAAATAGTTTAGCAGTGCATGCTTTAATCGTCACTCATGCTTCAGCAGCGATGGCGATGTTATCCTGGATGTTAATTGAAAAAGTATTAATTGGTAAACCTACAATTGTTGGTGCTTCTACAGGTGCAATCGTCGGATTAGTTGCCATTACACCAGGTGCGGGATTTGTTCCATTATGGAGTGCTTTACTTATCGGATTTTTAGTTAGTCCATTTTGTTACTTCTTTATTGGCGTTATTAAACGTAAATTTGGCATTGATGATGCTTTAGATGCTTTTGGTTGTCATGGTGTTGGTGGGATTTTCGGTGGAATAGCGACAGGAATCTTTGCTGAAAAATCAATTGGTGGTGTTGACGGACTGTTATTTGGTGGACTAGACTTATTCATCGCTCAAATAATAAGTATCATCGTCACATTACTATTTGCTGGAGTTGCTAGTTTTGTTATTATCAAAATCATCAAAGTGTTTATGCCTATTCGCGTATCTGAAAAAGAAGAAATTCAAGGTTTAGATGTCACTGAACATGATGAAACAGCTTATCCTACTTTCTTAGGTATGGATAATTAAAATAATACTTACAGGAGGTAGCAAGATGAAAAAAATCGAAGCAATCATCAGACAAGAAAAATTGAATGACTTACAAGAAGCTTTATATAAAGAAGCTGGCATTAAAGGGATGACCGTTTCTCAAGTACTTGGTTACGGGAACCAATTAGGATGGAAAGAATATGTTCGTGGTCAAGAGATTTTAACAACCTTAGTTCCAAAGTTAGAAATCAATATGGTTGTATCTGATGAGTTATTGGATACAGTCACAAACATCATTATTGAGGTTTGTCAAACTGGCGAAGTTGGAGATGGTAAAATATTCATCTATAACGTTGAAAATGCGATACGTATTCGAACGAGGGAAACCGGTGATTTAGCTTTATAAAAGAGTGAGACATTAATATAAGGCTGTACACTAAATCGTGTTGATAGATTAAATTCTGTCAATGCGATTTTTTGTTTTAGGCATAGAAAAAGGGGCATTCTTATTGGTAAAATTAAGTCGTCTATAACTAACATTACAAAGGAGAATACCCCTATGGATAATAATACAAGAAAACTACTCAATTTAACAGATGATTCTCTTATTTTTAATGAGGATTGGTTGTCTCGCGAAGCGAGAAATAACCGCTCAGTTAATATGATTATAGGAAGATTAGTGAATAAAGATAAGCAATGCAAGAAATGTGGATTTGATCAATCCGTTAAAAACGGAACGTATCAAACCATTAGTCAATTGCCTGAAGTTGAACGTCGTCCAACTTATCTGAAACTTCACAGAGAGCGTTACCTTTGTAGAAACTGTGGATCAACTTTCAGTGCTTCTACTTCTCTAGTAGATGACTATTGTCAAATTTCTAAACAGCTTAAATACCAAATTGCTTTTGACTTAAAAGATAATCGATCACGTAAAGAAATTGCAGAATGTCACAGTGTCTCTGAAAACACTGTTAAACGTGTGTTAGTATCATTTACCAATAACCAGCAACCGAATTTTAACTTCTTTCCCACGGCTCTTTGTGTAGATGAGTTTAGCTCTACTTCTGATTGTCATGCTGGAATGAGCTTTATTTGTGCTGATGCGACATCTAAAAAAATAATCGATATCTTACCTGATAAAAGATTACATAAGTTGGTTTCTTACTTTATGAAGTATTCCAGAAAATCACGTTTAAAAGTAAGATTTTTGGTCATGGACATGAATGCAAGTTACGGTCAACTATTAAAAACAGTCTTTCCAAACGCCGAAATCGTCACAGATCGATTTCATATTATTCAACATATTAACCGATCTTTCAACACCTTAAGAATAAAAGAAATGAATCAACTAAAACGCCACAATCAAGAGGAAGGAAAGCAGTATCGAAGATTAAAGCGTTATTGGAAACTCCTTTTAAAGGACAGTTTTGAATTAAACTATAAACACTTTTATTATCGTCCTTTATTCAAGAGAAATATGTCATCTACCGAATTGGTAGATGAGTTACTTTCTTATAGTTCTCTATTAAAAAAAGCGTATCATTTTATCCAAGAATTAAAGTATGCTTATAGAACCAACGATTATGTCTTATTTTTAGAGTTATGTTCAAAGATACCTGTTGAATTACCAAAGTATTTTAAAGATAAATTCAAGATATTTGGTAAGTTTTCCCAAGGAGTTATGAATGCCTTTAAATACTCCTATTCAAATGGTTTCTTAGAAGGCATTAACAATAAAATTAAAGTGATTAAACGTGTTGCCTATGGCTATCGAAACTTTCTACTATTCAAACGACGTATCTTTTTGATTCAAAATCAAGTTTTTCAGGTTAAATAAAAAAGCGAGAGAATTTCTTCCCTCACTTCAATTAATTCTATTTTATTTTTGAGACTTTTTCATCAATATTATTGTCCATCAACACGATTTGACATAGAGCCTAATATAAAAGTAACCACATGAGAAATAGCTACTCATGTGGTTTTTTGTAGAGAAAATTAGTTTACTTGATGACAAAAACGTTATTAGATAAAATATCAGTATTTTTAACAGGTGTGTTATGAATATCTAAAAGTTCTAAATCATGTAATTGATTTAAAGGTCTTACATCCGTTATATACGAATTCGATATATCTAAACTCTTTAACTTATTAAAATTAGTAACAAAGTCCAAAGATTCTAGTCGACTATTCGGTATGATTAAGTTTGTCAAATTAGTCATATTTTTTATTTTATCTGGCAAAAGAGTTAACCCATAATCATAAGAAGACATGTATTCATCATTGATTCTAACAGCGAAATCCGAATTTGGATCGATTTCAAGATAAATTAAATTTGGAAAAGGTAACTGATTCAATGTTCCCAATAGCAAACTTGACTCTAATAACGTTAACTCTTCAACTGAGGGAATCGATTCGATTTGTTCCGACTTACGATCAAAATCAATTTCACTTTTTTCTAAGGTAAGCTTCTTTAATTCTTTTAAAGAACCAAGTGTCGATATATTGATCATCTCAGAAACGTCCTTGATTATTAGTTCCTCTAGAGATGACACATTTCTTAAAGTGCTTAAATCCAACTCATTACTTGCTACAACGGATAATTTTTTATATTAGATGATTTTTCTATAAGTTCTAAAAAATCTGCAGATACAGTCACTTCCGTTAAATTTTCTAAATTGCTTAAGCTAGTTGTTTGAATATTATCAGAATATGATTCAAACTGAAGACTTTTTAAATTCTTTAACGACGCAATACTTTCAATATTATTAAGTTGGCGATTTCCTTTTAATTGTAAAGAAATAATGGTTTCTTTATCAGTGATATCTTTGATATCATGAACAAATGTATTATCTAAAGATAATCTCTTTAACTTAGGCATATTCTTTACAAAATCAATGTTGTTTAGCTTATCACCTGATTTTATAGATAGGTTTTCTAAATTAGCCAAGCTATATAAACTAGAATAATCCGAAATTTTTGATACATTACTAAGTGTTAAACTATTTAATTTACTAAAATTTGATAACCATGAGATGTCCTTTAAATTGTAACAGTCTATCATAAGACTTTTAAGGTGATCAAGTTCCTTCATACTCTCTACACTTACATCTTCAGCTAAATAAGTGATGTCTAAATTTTCTAATTTCTTAAGTTCTTGTAAGCGATGAAGCTGATCATCTGTTCTAACTTGTACTTTTAGGTATTTTAATTTTTCTGGCTGAGGTAACGCATCTAAAATAACATCTAACGACTGATTAAAATGACCGCCATAAAATATTAAATTATCTAAATTTTTCAAAGAAAAGCCTTCCCATATTCCCTCTATATCAGACGTATTATTAAAGTCCAAATACGTTAGTCTACTGAAACTTGTAAAATCTAGGGCATGTAAAGCTAAGTCTGTAGACAATATAATTTTTTGGGTTTCAAAGTTATCAAAAGGATTGCTCCAGTTTTTAAAACTGTAAGTTATAGTCCAATTATCAGAAAAATCATCTGACGTAACAGATATATACTTAATCTTTTTTAATTCCTCTGGTTGGATGTTATCAATCTTTTTTCGAAAAACTTGTTCGACAAAAGCTACCCCTGCCTCAGATTCAGGTTTTTCACGATAAGCATAGGCTTCACTTTTGATGTTAGTATTCACACTATTATTAGTCACTGTATTCTTTGAGACAATGCCTAAAATGACAATTGCCATTATAATAGTTGTGACAAAAACAAATAGAATAATCATTAAAGATGAATTATTTCTTTTCTTATTCGTTTCATTATTAATTATGTAGTTATTTACAATATTTTTTTCATCATCAATAATAAACTCTGACTGACAAGAACTACATCTTGCTAGATGATTATTTATTATTTTTAATTTACCACCACAATTTGAACATTTTAAGTTAACAAATTTCATATAATGATCTCCTTGAATATAATATAAACTGATTATATCAGAATAATCAGTTTTTCACTCTGTAATGTGTCATTCTATTCTCATAATTCTTTTCTTGATAGTCTATTTTTAATGGTGCTTTGAATAGCAGGATAGGTATTTTCTTCAGGTTCATCCTCAATAAAAATCACTTCTTCTATCTCATGCTCTAGTTTATCTGAAAATCCTTCGATTTCTGCTGAATAAACTTGCCCATAGTCTTCTATTCCATCTCTTTCAACGCCTAATATGAACAAAGGATTGAGAACAAATGTAGTAGCCACTGTTTCCTCCATTAATTCTCTTTTAGCACATTCCTCTATTGGTTCATTTAATTCCCTATGTCCACCAGGTATTTCAAAAGTCGTTCTATCTTTATGACGAACGTAAACATTTTTTCCTTTGTGTCTTGCAACAATCATCGCAATAACTAGTTGATCATCACTTATTTCCCCTAAATCATATGTTTTTACTTTCATATAGTCACCTAATATTTTCTATTTTTACTTATCAGATATAAACTCCGTACAACTTATCAAATTAGCACCTTTTTTACGTAAAATCTTATTAAAAACACCTCTCATTGGTTTAATGATAGAATCATGTCCGTCTTCAATGAGCGTTACCTGGTATCCCTTTTCTAATGCACTTTTACTAGTTGCTTGAACACAGGCATTGCTCATTAAACCTGTAACCACCATCTCTGTAGCTCCTAATTTATCTAAAATCTGACAGAAATCACTTGATGAAAAAGAACTTGGTTTATTTTTTGTTATAACATAATCTGATTCACTAACAAGTACTCCTTTGTGTATTTTTCCAGCACCACTTTGTTTCACATAAATAATTGGTAAGTGATTCTCTTTAAAATATTGAATGACTGAATTTACTCTATTGATAATTTTTTTCTTTCCCAGTAAAAGCGCCGTCGTATTATTTTGAATATCAATTACAACTAATACTTGATTTGCCATATTATTCCTCTTATTTCTATAAAATTTTATCTTTTTAAATGGATTAATCTAACCCATATTTTTTTCGTTTAACATAGTAAGTCACTCCAAAAACAATTGAATCAAATGCAAAACTATCCAATCTTAGAAATGGATTATTTGTCAAAATTATTCCTCCTGACTCCCCCACACTGATTATACATTGCAACAATTTAGAGTATGGATGAGGTAATAGCACACTACCTAATACCTGTAATAAATGAACGGATAAAATGACTAAAAAACTAATTGCAAATGATTCATATAGTGCTTTTTTCTACAGTTCATCAAATTTTTTGAAATACTTACAAGCCATAACTAAACTAGTCATTGAATAAATAACTAAAAAAGCAATTATTAATAACGACAACTCCTATCACACTTTTCATTTCATTATCTTCCAGAATTTAATTGAAAAATATCTTCTACTTGTAGATTAAAATACTCGGCAATTTTTAAAGATAACTCCAAGCTTGGGTTGTATTTCATTTTTTCAATTGCCGTCATAGTCTGTCTAGAAACACCTAATGCCTCAGCCATATCTGTTTGTTTAATATGTCGTTCTTCACGAATCTCTCTAATATGATTAACAACTGTTATAGACAATGGTATTTTCCTCCTATAAAAGTAAAGATATCTTTACTTTTATAATAACTTACGTTTAAAAGAATGTAAAGATATCTTAATATATAATCCCATTATTCTTTTGCTAATTGTTCCTTCAAGTAATTAATTTTTTGAAAATCTTTCTGATTATTATTATCTGCTCGATAACTATCTCTACTAGATGCTAAATAACTTTTATAAAAAGCTTCTAACGAAGGAACATAAAATTCAACACCCTTTTGACTATGTCGTTCTAATTCATTGAATGATACACCAGCAAAACTAGGCAACGTATCGATAGAACCGTATTCAACTGATGTATCTCCTCGAATAAATTCATGTTCATGCAAATCGATTAGTTGTTAATCCAAATTTTCCATCATATTTTTTATCATTTCCCATTCATCAATTCTTTCTTCATTTGGTGCCTCCCAACCTCTAGGAGCACCTTTCACATGAATATCAATACTCCTAACATACCAATCTTTTTTTGTCGTATATTCCAAACCTAGTGAAGCTATTAACAAAGGGATTCTACCCTATTTATTTAAATGTATAGCTATTTCTAAAAACTCTTGAAATCTATCACTTATTTTCTAGTTCTTCTTTACTACATTAATCTAGTGCCAACTGTAACTGGTTTGAAATAATCTCTAATGTTTTCTTTTGCCTCGTTAAAATCTCTAATTCCTTTTCTACTCTTTCTAATTCATCATTAATTATTTGAAGGTTGGACTTCCACTGCATTGTACTACCGCAGTCTTTTTTATTTTTTTTTATTTGCTTTAACACTCGAATCGATAATCCCATGTCGCGTAATTCTCGAATGTTTTTAAAATCAGATCTATCTATATCCTCAAAAAAATACTTTCCATTTACTTTTGTTGGAGTGAGTAATCCTTCTTCAATATAATATCTTACTGTTTCTCTAGTTGTCTCAAATGTTTGGATAAACTCTCCAATGTACATAATGTAAATTCCTCCTTAAAAGTTATTGCCATGTGGTGCACCACCTATGATTTAATAAACCACGCCGATTGTAAAATTAAGCTAGACAACTAAAAAATCATTTGTGATACACTCAAATTGTATTTCCAACCAAAGAAAACAAGGAGAGTGATCACAAATGACCTATACACATCTTACTACAGACGAGCTAGTTTTGATAGAAGCTTATTACCATCAAAATAAAAAAGGAACATACGTTGCGAAACAATTGAAACGAGCAAAACAGACTATCTATAATGTTTACAAAGCTTTTGATGAGGGATTATCTGCACTAGATTACTATAAAAGATACAAAAATAATAAAAAGAATTGTGGCAGGCGTCCTATTTCTTTATCTGATAATGAAACAGAATACATTCAAAAGAAGGTTGTTCAAGGATGGACTCCAGATGTCATTATTGGTCGTGCTGAGTTTCCTATCTCATGTTCTATCAGTACTCTTTATAGATTATTTAAGCAAGGACTGTTTGATTTGACCGCATTACCTATGAAAGGTAAAAGGAAAGCGAATGGTTATAAAGAAAAAAGAGGTAAACAAGCCTTTAAAAGAACCATCCATCAACGTAATAAGGACTATCAACTCTTTAATAATGAATTTGGTCACCTTGAAGGTGACACAATTGTTGGAAAAGATCATAAAAGTGCTGTTATCACACTCGTTGAAAGACTATCGAAAGTGATTATTACGTTAAAACCAATAGGCAGACGAGCAATAGATATCGAAAATAGTTTAAATAATTGGTTTAAAAAGTTTCCATGCCATCTATTTAAATCAATCACATTCGATTGTGGTAAAGAATTTTCTAATTGGAAATCAATCAGCAATCTAAATGATATTGATATTTATTTTGCCGATCCAGGAACACCATCACAACGTGGCTTAAATGAAAACTCTAATGGGTTATTACGTAAAGATGGATTACCTAAACAAATGGATTTCAACAAAGTTGAGGAATCTTTTATCCAATCTATCGCTTCTAAAAGAAATAATATTCCTAGAAAATCATTAAACTATAAAACACCATTGGAAGTATTTTTGAGTTATGTAGACAATGATATTTTGTCTAGCTTAATTTGACAAATGAAACCATATAAAAAGGAGGTGTACTTGTATGTTTTATATTTTAACAGTTTTATCCATGCTATACGGGATTTTAATGGCATTAGCTACAATAAAAATAATGTCATTTTCAGAACATCCTATAATCTTTATTATTAATCTAGTTGGGGCATTATGCCTTATACTTTATGTTAAAGACTATCGCCTATTATATGTGGGTGTTGCCATTCTTTTTATCGCAGCACTTCTCAATGGCATGATTGTTTTAAACCGATTAACCCCCAGCCATATAGTCGTTCGCTTGATAGTTTCCCTTGTATTAATAGGTGCTAACTATCTAATTCATTATTCAAAATAGTCTATAATTAATTGAAGTTTACACAGTAAAACAAACGTATAAATTAACTATCATTTTTAAGTATTAAAAATACTTCTTAGGCCCCATTTATAAAAACTAGTTAATTTGCTAATCTTTATAAAAGGGGTGTTAAAAATGAAAAAGAATTGGTTTGCTTTAATAAGTTTAATTTTTTTTAATTTAGTTGTAGTAATGGGTTTTGCGATAGCACTATATGCTATTATAGCTAGTTTTTGGATAATTACAGGAGCATTTATTATATCTCCTATCCTTTTAGTGATAGCCAATGTGACACAACTTCAAGATTTCGCTATGTTCCAATCTATTTCAAGTATTTTTCTTTGTGCAATAGGGTTAGGACTTTTTCCTTTCATGAAAAAATTTACTCGATTAATTATCACCTACTCTGTAAACTACATTGAATATAATAAAAAAATGATATATAGTGTGACACTATGACAAAATTAGTTATTTTACATGGATTAGGACAAAACGAGGATGACTGGGAAAAAGTTGTGGAACATATTGCTGTAAGTAGTCAGATTATCCCCCTATTTACAGCAATAAACGAAAATTCGGATGTGACTATTGAAACTATCTATCCCAAAATATCAAAAAAGCTTGACGAAATAACAGAACCTTACTATCTATGTGGGTTATCATTAGGAGGTTTACTGGCACTGATGTATACTTGTAAGTCAACTAATTGTTACTTAAAAGGTATTATTATTGCTAGTGCTATATATAAGCCAATTCCTAAGTCAATCAATTTGTTCCAATCATTACTGTTTACGATTCTTCCAAAAAAAAATTTCGAAACGATTGGATTGTCTAAAAAACAAATGATTCAACTCACTTCATCTATTAATATTGACTTAACGGAGTCTTTAAAAAGAATTAATCTTCCTTCACTGATACTGTGTGGAGAAAAAGACACTGTTAATTTGAAGTATGCTAAACAAATTCACGAACTCATTCCATCATCTGATTTAAGTATTGTCCCAAATGGAAAACATGAACTAAATAAAAACTCTTACTTAGAATTATCAAAAGCCATAAACTATTTTATAAATTAAAAAAGAAAGCATCTATTAAGATACTTTCCTTTTTAGTTTATCCAACTGGTGCTAACAATACTTTCCCACTTCCTCGGTAAACATTGACAAGTCCTTCACCTGATACGGCTGACCCCATCAAACTTTTTCCTGAACGCTCAACAGTAAAATCTAATGAGCCACTCCAAGCAATTGCCATATTACCATCTACTTTTAATACATCATCTTGTAATTCAATTTCAATCAATTCTTCATGAGGTGTTGGCGATTCTAAACAAAGAATCCCATCTCCTTTAATGTTTAAATTAAATAGTCCTTCATTCCCTGCAACAGCAGACGAAATATTCGAACGCATGATTGCTTTATGTTTTAATCTTGAGTCACAGGCCAAGAATAAGCCATCATCAAGTACAATTGAATTATCCCACTGCGATACATCAAGTAATATAATATATTTATACGTTGGTTCAAGCACTAATAATCCTTTACCTGTATATTCAGGCTTAATCGCAGATTCTTTCGTTACAGCACCTCTCACAGTTTTGCTGAAAAAGTCGCCTACACCTTTTACACCTGTCGTTGCACTGACATCTCCAACTGTCCACTGCATAGCACCAGCTTGTAATGTAATATCTGTTTGTTCCACGTCACAAATAACTTGGCGTTTTCTGACATTCATCTTACTTGAAAAATAGGCTGTTTGTGCTTCTTGTGGTGTCAAACTCAAATCTTTAACATATTCTATTACTTTAAAAGGCCCTAACTCATTTTTGACTATAACATCATCATTATCCCAAAAATTTGATACTTTAAACATAACAACACCCCTTTTTTTATTGGTGCTTTAATTGTAATATAAGACTATGAAAAAGAATACACTATTTTTAGCAAAAACATAATTTGAGATGGTAGGTGACTTTATGAAAAAATTGATTCTTGCTGTTATCATTCTGCTTCCTTTAATTCTTATTTCTTTGATAGTTTCAGGTGCATTAAAACTACCTGGTGCCACCTATTCACATCCTGGTAACTTAATCTTATTTTTTGTTATTTTTTTAGTCATTGATTTTTTGATAGATAACATGTTTCATCTGGTGCCTAAAAAAGACTCTATCTTGTTGATGTTTTGTCAAAATGTCATCTCTTTAATGATCACTGATTATTTTGTCGCCTCTGTTTCTCTGTCAGTTCAGACGATTGTTTTATTTTCTATTTTTTTAATTCTTTTTGAAAAATCCTTAGATTATATGGAGAAGAATAGTTAGATTTCTTTATCTAAATAGTTTTTTATTTTTGCACGAATTTCTCCATATTTTTCTTCTTGATAGGCTGTGTCTAGGTTACTCCAATTTGATTTATCATACAACCATACAGGCATTTTACGTCTTTCCTCTTCTTCCCAATCGTATCTAGGAAAAATATGAGCATGCAGGTAGTTATCTGTATTACCTAAAATATCGTAGTTTACTCTAGTAGCTCCACACACACTTAACAAGGCATCTCCTACTATCGACATATCTAATAAAAAAGATTCTCTTTCTTCTAATGACAAATCATTTAATGAATTTACTTCTCTTTTTGGTAATAGCACACAATATCCAGGTAAAAACTGAACATCACCAAACACTAAAAAGCCTCCTGTCATTTCTTTTATCAACATTGGATTTGTACCATTTTGCGCAGATTTAATTCGATTTTCTCTCCATGTCATTGTTGATATCTCCTTTTAAATATTTTTTTGTTTCTTTATTGTAATCATAATAACTCGGTTTATCCTGATAGTACCATTCTGACACTAATTTTACTTTTTCTTCAGATAAGTTGTCTACTACTCCTATCGGAATACAATACCCATTACTTTCAAAATGTCGATAATATAGCAATGTACCACATTGATTACAGAATACTCTTTCTGCAATATTTTGAGCATTATAAGTTGATACAAAATCACTTGAAGAAAAATTAGGTTGACAATAGGTATAAAAATATGAAAATCCTGTTCCACCAGTATTTTTTCTACACATTGAACAATGACAAATACTAAAATCTAAATTATCCAGTATCACATTATAGTTAACTTTTCCACATAAACACTGACAATTATATTTCAACTCTTTCAACCATCCTTTTTATTATATACTTACTTTTAATGAATATTTCGGTATACTTATTATATCCTATAAACGAGGTATCTAATATGACCTACGAAAAAATTGCCAATGATATTATTGAACTAGTGAGTAATGACTACTCAGGTTGCAAAGAATTACCACAAGATGAAGCGAAAAATGACTATTTAGAACAAGTCCCTGCAATCACTTCTGATAAAGATTTTTATTATGCCACAATGGACTTTTTAAAAACCTATCAAGATGCTCATCTGACTTTAATTGAACCAACTATTGATATTCTTAGAGTTAATTTTTTAACACGACGATTTAACGATAAACTTTATGTCTCCGATTTATTTTCAAAAAATTGTCCATTAAGCATTGGACAAGAAATTATCAAAATTGATAATAAACCTATTTCTGAAGTTGTAAAAGAAAATGAAAGGATTCTAAATCCTATACCCGAAAGACAAAGTTTTACTTACTTATTAGAAAAATCAGAAACGATTACACTATCAAATGGTGACATTCTTAAAACGCCTAAAGAATCAAACATACCACCTAAAGAGAGCACGTATTCTTTTGAGTTGATTAACGAGCAAACTGGCTACATGGTTTTAAGTGATTTTTATGCAGAACAACCTATTTCAGCATTAATTCAGGAAAACAGACAATCACTCGAAACAATTGACTCTTTAATTATTGATGTTCGTATTAATAATGGTGGCAGTGATATGAGTTATTTCCCTTTATTAGACTATTTGTTTAAACAGACTATAAGCCTTGAAGAACTAAGTAATCCAAACGAATTAATGTATTATAATGTAACCAAGAGAAACGATGAATTACGTCAAAAAGCTTTTCAACCTTATTTAGATTCTGAAGAGATAGATGATGTATCCAGACAGTTCATACAATCTGAATTAGACTTCTTTAAAAAACACATTGAAGGAAATCAAACTGGATTTATCCCCTTTACTGATAGTCCTATTCTTGATTACACCATTCATGGAACAAATTTACCATCATCTATTATTGTATTAACAGATGTTTATTGTGGTTCTAGTGGTGATAGCTTTGTCAATTTAGTAAAAAAATCTGATAAGGTTACCACTCTTGGAAGAAATACATTAGGTATTCTTGATTATGCCAATTGCTGTTTCCAAGAATACCCATTATTTAGTCTCATGTACCCCACATCTAAAACTTCTCTTGTAGATGATGGTCTTGGAATGCTAGGTAAAGGTGTGAAACCGGATGTCTATGTTCCTTGGACGCCTAAACATTTAACAGAAGACGTTGATTTACAACAAGCTCTTGAACTGCTTAATAATCAATGCTAGTTTGTAACGCATAGTTTAGTAAAGAATCAACACCATTTAATTTATCTGATAACATTTCTTCCATCATGATATCTGGCTTAATACCAATATTATGGTGGATTTTTCCATTGGGAATTTTAACTCCTTTTGCTGTCACCATAAACGTACCACCTGTTTCAAGAGCTATTAAAGCTGGCTGACCTGTCGATCTAGCTGAATACGTTCCAATAATTCTTGTTTTAGGTCTTTTATAAAAATTCATCACAAAATTTTCAGCTGAAGAATACGTCTGTCTATTCTGAATAATTATTACAGCTTTATCTGATAACTCCCCTCGATTTTTGGGTACTGTTTCTTGATCAATTCCTTCTAAATAATATTGATGAGATAGCGTTTGAGTAAACTCATTATCATCACTTATGTCTTGCTTGTAATAAAGCTGCGTCCCAGAGGCATAACGTTGTGCATCTAACACTTGGTAAAAAGATAACTCTGTTTCAAAAGCCTCTTTAAAAAAAGCTGAGCAAATATCATTGACTAATCCTGAATTTCCACCCATATTCCCTCTGACATCAAAAATGATGACCTCTGATTTTTTGTACAACTCCATATATTGGTAAAAAATTGTCACGACATCTTGACTCAAAAAATGCTTAATCGTTATCAAGATTTTATTCTTATCTTTTATGATTGTAATAGTATCTGTTTCAACTACTAGTTCCTTTTCTACTTTTTCTTCCATCCAAACAATTGTCTCCTTATTTTGAGAAGATAACTCTAATCTATCATTAGAAAAAAACTCTACGGATAATTGATTGGGCTGAAAAAAAGACAAATAGTTTTGATAATAGTAAAGTGATACTACCTCATTACTAAGCCAAAACTTAGAAGTTATTTCTTTTAAAAAGTCTGAAACGGACAATCCATTTATTCTCTTAATAGGTAAATACAAATAATTTTGATAATCATTAGTTGTCTTCACTATAACTAATTGGTTCTCTATCATATCCAAAGCTATAGGATATACTAAATCTTCTTTAAGCTCCTTTGGTAAATAAATCATCGTATGCCCATCATCTAATCTGGCAGTAAATTGACATAATAGATGATAGAAATCAGTAAGCGAATCACTAGATAATGTTTGTTTTATCGTGTCCAGATAAGCTTGTTTCCATTCTTCTAATTTTTTATTTGTCCAATAAGGAAATAAATTTAAAGCTGAATGATAAATAGTTGAAACATCTGCTAGTCTAGTTTCCATGATTGTCCTCCTCATAAAATGCTGACTCTAACAATCTGATTTCCTGTTTCTCGCTATCAACTTGTACACGAACCCCATATGGCAAAACACATCTTGGCGTAGCATGGCCAAAATTAACATTGCAAACTACTGGCAACTCTTCATTATCAACCACTTTAACTAAAGATTGTTTGTATTCTTCATAAAATACTTCGTCTTGTGGTTTACCAAAAATTACACCATTCACTACATCAAATATGCCTTTGTCTTTCAATACTCCCAACATTTTTTCAACTGTTTCTGGCGACTCTTTCACTTCTGATGTTTCATTAAATAAAATCTTTCCTTGCCAAGTCGTTAAATCTGGAAATATTCCATATCTTTCAATCACTTTTGGTTCATCACTGTGTGTAAATGGTGTTAACATATCATATAAACTATCGATACACCCACCTAACAGCTCTCCTTCAAATACCGACTTACCTTGTAGCCATTCATAGCCTTTTGTCTCAACATGGCTAATGCGTTGTTGCCCTAATGCTTTTTTAGAAAAGTCTAGTCGTTCATCATACCAAACTTCACTTGGCTTTATCACTTCATACAGTGGGCTCTCTTCAAAATAATAACTAAAATAATTTTCAGTATAAGGCAACATGCTATCACTAATTTCACCTAAATCAGGAATAAAAGCCATCCCATAATAAGTTGTTAAACCAAGATGATAAAACATCAAATGATTAATCGTTGAATCAGAAAATCCGGTAAATAATTTCGGTTTAGTTTTGACTAAATCCTTAAACTTATCATTCTCCATCAGATAAGGAAGCGTTCGATAGGTATCATCTCCTCCAATTGCACAAATAATCCCTTTGATAGAGTTATCTTCAAAAGCTTGAATCAAATCCTCTGCCCTTTTTTCTGGATGTCTGTCAACAAAGTCTATCCCTTTTAAAGCATGGGGCATAAACACAACGTCTAACCCACAATCTTCCAATCTCTTTTTCCCTAAAATGAGATTATGTTCAACAAATTCTTCTCCCAGCAATCCTTTTGATAAGCTGACAATCGCAACTTTATCTCCACGTTTTAATCGTCTTGGTTTAATCATGTTACTCCTCCTATCACTCGTCACTAATTTTACAAATTATACCATAAAAAAATAACTTTGATGTTTCCACCAAAGTTACTGCTTAATCATATTCAACATACTCTTCTACTTGTTTTGAGTGCAAGAGCACCATTACTTTACGAGCGATTGGTTGCGCAATTAATAATTCTAATCCCAGTACCACACCAAAATTTCTTGGCCATGACATAACAAAACGGATAAATGTGGAGCTATTGACTACTAAGCCATGTCCAACAACATCACCTATAAATGTCATCAAGAAAGACATCCCTACTACCGTAAATAAAATGGTAAATAATAATGTGGCATTAAAGCTATCTTTAGGGTCACTAAATTTTTTCACCAAGCTATCTGCAAAGTGGCGGACGACAAAATTTTCTAGTAACATTGCAATCACAAAAAATAGTGGCAAACTTTTAGCAAAAGCTATTAACATATCTTGATTGATTGCACCAAATGCTAAATATAAATTATAAAAGCACATACTACTTGCAGTAATCCCACAAATCACTATGCCATATAGTAATCCTTCTTTTTTATTCATTGGTAATCGTTTTTCTTCATGCATCATTTTTCCTCTTTTCTTAAAAATCAGCGAAAAAAAAGTGCAGGAATCATCTTTTCAGATGGTTCCTACACTTAACGTAATCTTCACTGTATTAAAAGTTTACCACATTTTTCAAAAAAATGCCACGGTTGACTTGTATAGTAGCAAAGGGCTTATTAAATTTAGTTTAAAAATAATGAAACTAGTTGTTTTTTTTATTAGAAAAACAGTAAATCTGTTATGATAATAAGAGATTTACATGATTTATTAGAAGGGAGAGTCTTGTATGGCCAAAGATAAAAAAATCGTTGCTCCCTTTTTAAAGCCTATTGCTATTTTTAGTATTGCTTTAGGGATAAGTGCAACAACTGCTGTTGTGGATGGTAGTAATTATAAAACAAAAAAAACCGAAACGTCTACAACTGAAACGATAACTCATTCAACTCAAGACAATACCAATACTACAACCAATTACTCGGATACAACTTATAGCTCAGTCCAACAAACTGAACATGCTGTATCTGAAACACAAGAGAAAACAAAAGACAGTAAACAAAACAAAACAAATCACTCGTCATCAGAAGAAAATACCCCTTCCTCTGAAAATCAACCATCAAGTAACACCCAAAATATGGAAGAAGAAACTGAAGATACGGTAACTCCTGATGCACAAAATGCTGTGGTGACCCCTAAAACAAATGAGAATAAAACTGCTATGGGGGGGGAATAACTAATGGATGCTTTACTAACTTTAATCTTGAGTAATATAACCAAATTTTTAAACTACTTAAATATCAATCCAAGGCTACAAAACAAAATTCTAACTGTTGTTAGTGTTTTTCCAACACTGTATATCTTGCGTATTGTAAAAGGATACTTTCAAAACGGAAATTATCTCAGAATGACACTCTACCTACTGATTTTTATTGTTCTAGCTTACTTTATTGTCTTAAACTTTATTTATTATTTTAAAAATCAGAAAGTAAAATGGGATGTCACCAATTTAATTGAAAATATCGTACCAGAAGATGCAACATTTGATGAAACCGTGCAAACAAATTCAACCACTCCAAAAATTCAAGGAAAACTATTAACACTGACTTTAAATAATGATAGCGATCAAGTAATTGATACGGTTATCCATGAATTATTGGAAAAAAACTATATCACAGCAAAAAAACTAAATGACTATGCTTACGAACTAGATAGCTATACTCTCATTCCTTTCTATAAAATTTCAAAAGGAAAATTACTAATTGGAAGTAGCTACAAAGATTTAACTGAAGTAGCTAGTATCAAAATAAATGATGATGCGGATTCTTTGGTTCCTCTTGGTGTCTTTGTTAATGGTGGATCTTATGAAAAAGACGGAATTATTTATAAAGAACCTTATACCTTAGAACTACGTGTCAAAGATACGGATGAAGCAAAAAACACTGCAGAATCAGAAAGCGAACCTGTAAAAAAAACACGCACACTCGGCAAACGAAAAAAAAGTCAGAAGAATTAAACTTCTGACTTTTTTATTTACTATTAATCCATGTCTACATTATGGAAAATTTGTTGAACATCTTCTAATTCATCTAAAGCATCAATCATTTTTTCAAATTGAGCTAGGTCGTCTTCAGATAATTCGACTTCATTTTGAGCAAGCATTTGAATTTCAGCTACGGAAAATTCTGTAATACCTTTTTCTTTTAATGCTTCTTGAATCGCGTGGAAATCACTTGATTCACCGTAAACGATGATTTGGTCTTCTTCTTCAAATACATCTTTGACTTCGATATCTTTTTCTAATAGATACTCAAAAATGTCATCCACGTCTTCGCCTTTAAAACCAAAAATCGCTGTGTTGTCAAACATGTATGCTACAGCACCTGATACACCCATGTTCCCACCATTTTTACCAAATGCTGCACGAACATCTGCTGCTGTACGGTTAACATTATTTGTTAGTGTATCAACAATCACCATCGAACCATTTGGCCCAAATCCTTCATAGCGTAATTCAGAATAATTTTCATCTCCTGAACCTTTTGCTTTTTCTATAGCGCGATCAATAATATGTTTTGGTACATTGTATGTTTTTGCGCGATCAATAACGAAACGAAGTTTTTGATTAGAGTGCGGATCTGGATCACCTGATTTTGCTGCTGCATAAATTTCAATTCCAAATTTGGCATAAACTTTACTGTTGTTTGCATCTTTAGCTGTTTTCTTAGCTACGATATTAGCCCATTTACGTCCCATTAGTCTCACTTCTCTTTCTTAATGTATTGTTTCAGTTGTAACGCAAAAACGTTCTGTTTTATTATACTTGCTTATCGTCATTTCGCAAAGTTTTTTTTTCATGATTAATACAATTCATTGATTCTAGTCCGTTTTTCATTTTTTTAGCCTTAACACCTTTTAATTAATCTTGATATAAGCTATTCTAAAGTAGTAATAACTGTTCCTTACAGATAGAAAGAGGTTTATATTTTATGAAACATTTTAATACTGTTGATTTTCCATCAATCCATATTCGATTATTAGATGGAGAAAACGAAGCTGATTTAGCCATCTTCAAAGAGTTTTTATTAAGAACAACAGATTACTTCACAGATTATGTTGCTGCTGAACCTACAAAAGAGCAAGTTAAAGAGTTCTTCACGTCACTTCCACCAAAAACATCACCATCACAAAAATACATGTATGGGATTTTTGATCGTGATAGATTGATGGGATTTATTGATTGGGTCGAAGACTTTCCACAAAAAGAAACTGGGATGCTTGGTTATTTTGTATTAGAAAGCGAGTATCGTGGCACAGAACTAGCGAAAGAATTATATACAGCCTTAGAAAAAACTGTCTCAGATACTGGTACGAAAACAATAAGATTAACTTTTATCGACGATGATCAACGTGCGAGTCGTTTCTGGGAAAAACAAGGATACGAAATCATTGATACTCATAATGGCGACTACGGGAAACAATTAATTGCTAAAAAAACAATTGGATAATACAAAAGCGTAAAAATAAAAACATCTTATTTTTACGCTTATTTTTTATTTTAATAAGTCTTTCATGTCTGTTGCCACACTGTCATAATGACTCTTGATTGTATCATCACTTGGTGATACATCCAGTGATTGATCTTTAACAATTTTCTCAGTCAAGTCATCTGATATTTTTTTAAAATCTATGCCAGTTTCTTTTGCGTACGTAATGGAATCATACTTACTTTGGCGATAAAATGGTTTTTCCTCTTTATTTTTAATCTCATCTTCCGTATCTGCAAAGAACTCATTGTACTTAGCCTCAGTTATTTTACCACTTTCTTTATCTTTTATCACTATGAGACGAGCAAACAACCCATCACCTAAATCTTTTGTGACTGCTTGATAAGATAACTTAGAACCATTTTTTATTTCACCATCTATTTTTTCCGCTAAAGGAATAAACCCACGACGGACACTATTCGATGAGCCTTTTACACTCACAAAGTCACCTGTTAAACTATTTTCTTTCATCATTTGATCTTCTAAAATCGTCATACCATTAACAATCGTCACTAACGTTACATTGGTACGATCGTTTTCCGCTTGAAAGTTGGCATAACCAGATGTTCTTTTCGTTTGTCCTGCCCATGTTTCTGAGTAGTAATCATCTGGTCCACGTTCATCAAACTCCACTAATACAAGCTTATCTCCATCTACCACAACATCTGCTGTACCAATATAGCCATCCTCAAAGTCAATGGTATCTGTATAATAATCGCCCTTTACCGTTCCAACTTCTGGACGACCTGACCAATACATTTTTTCTTGTTTTTCATCACCTTTGTATTCCGTTCCCGAATACTCACCCGTTGTCGCTCCTGAAACAGTATCTACTTCATACTTATGACCATTTCGTTCATACACATATTTTTCTTCATTTTCTTTGTTTTCTTTTTGTGCTTGTTCTGTTTTTTCTTTTGTGTCACTACTTTTAGCAGAATCACCTGTCCCACCACATGCTGCTAATAATAGTGCCGTCGATACTAAACAAATACCAAATAAATTCTTTTTCATAAAATCCTCCTTTTTTCGAATCCCCTTTCATAATAAGTGATTTTTATCACAATTTCAACCGTTTTTATCATTTTGTTATAAAATCGTTATAAAAACCTCTCAATATTAAAGGAAATATTCCCAAAATATTAAGAGGCATTATATCTAATATATTTTATATTCAGCTACGATTGTTTTTATTTCTTGGAATATCTCTTCGACTTCATCCATGTCTTTTGCATTTGCTCCACTAGCTAAGGGATGTCCACCACCATGATGTCGCTTAGCAATTCCATTGATGACTGGTCCTTTACTTCTTAAACGTACTCTGAAGAACCCTTCAGGTTGTTCAACAAAAATGGCCCATGATAAAATGCCACGAATTTTACCAGGTAATGGAATAATCGCTGGTGTTTCTGAGTCCACCACATCAAATTCTTTTAACGCATCTTGTGTTAACACAACCATTGCTGCACCATTTTCATCAGATATCATATTCTCATAGACGTAACCTGATAAACGTGAAATTTTCTCATCGACTTCATCCATGTATCGACTTAATTTCGCTGCGTCAAACGAATAACTCAACAAGTGACTAGCAACAAGTAGTGTATGTGACGTTGTCGCAGGATATAAAAATCGGCCTGTATCACCAATAATTCCCGCATAAAGTAGTCTTGCAGCATTGTCTGTCATCACTAAAGAGTCTTTATTTGCTTCATAAAAATCATAAATCATTTCACTTGTACTACTTGCATGGGTATTTACCCATGATAAATCGCCATATGGTTCATCATCTGGATGGTGATCGATTTTAATTAATTTCTGTCCTAAAGCATATTGTTCGCCACTAATTCTTGGAGCGTTTGCTGTATCTGTGACAATAACTAACGCGTCTTTATATAACTCATCACTGACCTCGTCCATCGTCACAAGGTAATCTAAATCGTTGACAGGTCCACCAACTAAATAAATCTTTTTTTCTGGAAAACTTGCCTTTAACATATCTCCTAATCCACCTTGAGATCCTAATGCATCTGGATCTGGACTTTGATGACGATGAATCATAATCGTGTCATATTTTTTTATCTCTTTTAAAATTTCTTGCCCAATAGCCATTTTTTTCCTCCTAAATTGGATCCATTAACTGACAGACAGCAATCGCTTTTGCTGACACGATGTTGTCTTTATAGACACTTACTTCTACTTTACCAGAACGTCGACCCACTTCTATTACTTGTGTTCTAATTTCAATTTCACTATCCATTTGAATCAACTTAAAATAATACAAACTACTTTGTTCAATGATAGAATGAAAATTATATCGAGAGAGCATCGTTGAACGCACAACGCTAGATATGATTTGATTTAATACGCCAAAAGACAACGTCCCTAAATTATTCACCATTTGAGGTGTGACTTCAAATGTAAAAACAGCATCACCATTTTGAGGCATCTCTTTTTCTACAATTTGATTGGTTATATGATCAGTTAATTTATGTGCTGCTTGCGGCTGTTTTTGTGCCATTTGAACTGTCCGCATGACGTCTTGTCTCGATATAATACCGACTAACGTCAAATCATCTTCAACAACTGGTATAATCTCCAAACCATCCCAGATCATTTGATGTCCAATACTTGCAACACTCATATGAGATTTCGCATGTCTCGGGTCTTTGGTCATTGCTTTTTCAATTGATTGTGTTAAAGACTTATCACCCACATCTTTAGCTGTTACCATTCCAACTAATCGTTTAGACTTATTAACCACTGGAAAACGTGTATAACCTGTTTTTTCCACTAGCTTGAAATAATCTTCAACCGTATCTTTTGTCATCATGTAACTTGTCTCACTCTCAGGTGTTTGGATATCTTCAACCAACACAATATCTTTTTTAATCATCTGATCACTAATTGCACGGTTAATCATCGTACCAACTGTAAAAGTATCATGTGCTGTTCTTAATATCGGCATTTCTACTTTATCAGCCAAGTTCATGATGTCTTGACTCACTTCAAATCCACCAGTAAGTAACACAGCAGCCCCATGAGTTAAAGCTAAACGCTGTACCCCTTCCCTATCCCCAACAATCATTAAGGCTCCTGGTGTGATGTAGCGCAACATACTTTTTTCCGTCATAGCACCAATAATAAACTTATCCAAAGGTTTTTTCAGCCCTTTTTTACCTGCCAAAACATCACCTTCAATAATTTTAACAATTTCTTTAAAGGTTAAATTTTTTATGTTTTCTTTTATTTTTTTCTCAATTCTAATGGTTCCAACACGTTGAATCGTTGATACAAGACCAACATTTTCTGCTTCTTTAATTGCTCTGTAAGCTGTTCCTTCACTTACGCCTAACATTTTAGCAATGCCTCGAACAGAAATTTTATCCCCAACAGGCAATGACTCAATATGTGCTAATATTTGATCATGCTTTGTCATGCTCATAGGTTACACCCTTTTACTTTCTCATTGTTATAGTTTGTCGAAAAATCTGTATTAATACAAATTCTTTTGTAATGTTTATATTCTATCATACAACGTGGTAAAAATACATTTGAATGATATAACAGAAAATAAATAACTTGTTTTTCATAAAATTATTTCTATAACAAAAAACACTTCAAACATTTTTGAAGTGCTAAAACTTTTTATTTTCTTTTTTGACTTGATTCCATAATAACTGGCAAAATCACGGGACGACGTTTTGTTTGCTCATATAAATAGCGACTTAACTGGTCTCTTATCTCTTGCTTCAACACACCCCAGTCAAAATCTTGTTTTTCAAGATTTTCTAGGACGACTGTCTCAACAATATCGCCACTTTCTTTCATCAAATTATTACTTGATTTCATGTAAACAAACCCACGTGACGTGATTCTAGCTGGAGAAATAATTTTTTTCTCGCGACGATTAATCGTAATGGCTGCGATAATAATACCATCTTCAGATAAAATTTTTCTATCTCTTAAGACAATATTTCCAATGTCTCCTACACCGAGCCCATCTATCAAGATATTTTCGACTTCAATAGAACCTGTCATTCTCAATCTACCTGTTTCAAATTCTAAAACATCTCCTTTACCTAAGATAAAGATGTTTTTAAATGGAATACCTACTTGATTTGCCAATTCAGCATGTTTAGCTAACACTCTGTATTCCCCTTGAATAGGGATAAAGAACGTTGGTTTCATTAAGTTTAGCATCAATTTTAAATCATTTTGGTTAGCATGACCTGAAACTTTCACTGTATCTGAAATAGTTTGGACTGTTCCACCTGCGCGATAAACCATGTCTTCTGTTTTGGCTACCATTGTTTCAACAGCAGTTGATGGTGTTGTGGTGATGTAGATTAGGTCGCCTTCTGTTATACGGATAAAACGGTGACGTCCACTCGCCATTTTTTGTAATGTGTTTAACGGCTCACCCATACGACCAGTTTCCAAAATAACCAATTCATGTGGTTCTTTATGTTTCATTTGTTTTTCTGTAATAATTAATTCATCATTTGGTAATGTTAGTTTTCCTAGACGAATCGCTGTACGAACAATTTGCTCAACATCTTTTCCAGTTAGCACAACAAATCGCTCACTTAAATAAGCTGCGTCAAATACTTGTTGGATGCGTTGCAAATTACTTGCCACACTAGCCACAATAATGCGACCTTCCCAATATCTAAATGTATCGACTACCTCATCAGCCACTTCATTTTCAGAAGCAGATAATATATTACTCTCAGCGTTAGTTGAGTCACTTAGTAAAGCTAATACACCTTTTTTACCAATCTCTGCTAATCTAGCAAAATCTGTTTGGTACATTGGACTTGCACTTTGATCAAACTTGAAATCCCCTGTATATACGATTTGCCCTTCTCCAGTTGTCAACACAATTCCCATAGAGTCTGGAACAGTATGTGTTGTTCTAAAGAAGCTCACTTCTGATTTGCTGAATTCAATAATTGTGTTTTCATCAATCACGTGGAAATCATCAAAATCTTTTGTGTTAGGATAATTTTTTACATTAATTTTAGCTAGTTCAATTGTTAATTCAGACCCAAATACTGGTACTGAAACTTTTTCTAATAGATAAGGTAAGGCCCCGATAGCGTCTGCATGTCCGTGACTTAGAAATACTCCGGCAATCTTATCTTGACGTTCAACTAAATAAGAAAAATCAGGGATTACCATATCAATTCCTAATTGTTCATTTTCTGGGTATTTCAACCCACAATCTAGTACAAAAATTTCTTCCTCAATTTCTGCTATATAGATACTTTTCCCGTTTTCTCTAACTCCTCCTAAAGGAATTATTTTTACTTCACTCACTAATTCTCCACCTCAATTATGCTATATAATTCTTTATATATAGCTCTTTCATTATTTTTCTTGTTCACGATCTATATTTATCAATAACCTGTTACAAAATAATTGCTTACCTGTCACTCACACGAATTATTTCAACTTGATAAATTTTACACGTCTTAAGTTGATACCATTTTATCATAAAAAACAAAAAATTTCTGTAAGATATACTTTCTCTCTCATTTATTATGAAAATACTAATTACTCTTCAATCTGTTTATTCCATTGAGTGATGATATCTTTAAATTTTATGATAAATAAATCAATTTGTTTTGTCGTTAGTCGCGAGACATTTACTCGACAGCTTTGCATTTCTTTACTCATCACAAATCCTGGTAATACAGCAATAGAGTCGTTAATTAACAAACGCCAATCCTCTTTTGTCAGCGTGCGTTTGGTATAGGTCAACCATATATAATAGCCACCTTTTGGCATCGTGTAATCAAGACTAGAACTTAATTCTTTTTTGATGGCCTCAATAAAATATCTCATTCTCTTTTCTAGAGTCTGACGTAATACCATCAATTTTTCAGAAAACTCTGAATCTGAAATAGCATATGATGCCATGACTTGAGGAAAAATATTTAACTGGGTTTCATATTCATCTCTTAGCTTTGCAACTTCATCCAGCACATAAACAGGTGCTTCAATCCATCCTAATTGCATTCTACTACCTAGTATTTTCGATAACGACCCAATGTAGATAACTAATTGAGGAGATAATTCTTTAAGTAACGGTATTCTACTAGGTGTTTCATAAGCTAACTGGCCAAATACATCATCTTCAATAATTGGAATGCGATATAGCTCACACAATGCTATTAATTTTTTTCGTCTAGTCAAACTCATCGTGGTACCTGTTGGATTTTGAAAGTTCGGATTAGTTAAGACAAGTTGGATACTCTCTTTTTTTATCGCATCCTCCAACTCATTCACACATAAACCATCTTTATCAATCGGTATTCTAACCACTTTAATCGACATGGCATTTAAAACAGAAATGCCATTAAAAAAAGACGGATCTTCCAATGCCACAGTATCTCCTGGTTTTAGTAAAGATTGGATTAGTAATACTAAGCTTTGTTGTCCACCAGCTGTTAACATGATTTCTTCGATTTTTGGTTCATACGAATACATTTTGCCTACCAATGTCGCAATATTTTTTCGAAGTGGCTTATATCCAAGTCTAGACACTTCTACAGATAAAAATGATTGCCAATTTACATTAGGCAAACTGATATTAGGAATTAAATTATAAGGTAACTCACCACTATAAGCATCTAATACACTTGACGTATCCGTTTTTATCATCTCTTCCACTTTTGTCATATAATCATTTTGTTGATAATTTTGATAATTAAACTGAATTCGTTCTCTCAAATGATTAACCGTCTGTGCTTCTGACTGGCCAATAACATACGTTCCACTACTCGCTCTTTTTTCGACAAACCCTTCAGCATTTAACTCATCATAAGCTCTTACAACTGTACTGCGATTGACACCTAGTTGATTAGCTAACTCTCTTTCTGATGGTAGTCTAAAATTTTCGTACAGACTACCTGCATCAATTTGAGAAATCAATTGATTCATAATTTGTCGATACAATGGCGTATTGGTTTCTCTTTCTAATATAATATTCACCATCTCACCTCTTTGTATCAGTATATCATAAATTGGATGGGTCCAATTTTTTTTAATTGGCTCTAGGCTTTTAAAATCAACATGGTACACTTTACTAAAACATCAACAAGGAGTGTTCACTATGGTAAAAAAAATATTAACCGTTGCTGGCTCTGATGCAGGAGGCGGCGCAGGGATTCAAGCAGATTTAAAAACATTTGAAGAATATGGGACATTTGGGATAAGCAGTATCACCAGTATTTTAACCGTTGATCCCAAAACAAAAAAACCATCCATTTACCCAATCCCGATTGATATCGTGGAAAAAGAACTCGATACTGCCTTTTCTGGTGGTGCTCTTGACGCATTAAAAATCGGGCTATTAGGTAGTTTACCAGTCATTGATTTACTCGAACATTATTTAGTCAAAGTAAATCAAAAAAATATCGTTTTAGATCCTGTGATGGCTGTTAAAACAAATAAAGATGTGTTACAACCTGAATTGGTCAATGGCATGATAAAAAAATTGATGCCTTTAGCAGATATTGTGACACCAAACCTTGTCGAAGCCTGTATATTGTCTGATATACCGGCAATCGAAACAGAAGAAGACATGACAAAAGCTGCTAAAAAAATTTTCGACCTTGGACCAAAATCTGTCATCATCAAAGGTGGTGCTCGTTTTAAAGGAGACGTTGCAACAGATTTATTTTATGATGGTAAACAGCTTTTGTTTATCCACGAAGACAAGTTGGATACTGTTACAAACCACGGAGCTGGATGCTCCTTTGCAGCAGCTATTACTGCAGGACTTGCAAAAGGCTTAACCCTTGAATCAAGTGTTAAGTTAGCGAAAAAATATGTAACAAGTGCAATAAAACATGGCCTATATTTAAATGACTTTACAGGATATGTTTGGCATGGTGCCTTTTTAGAGGCAACAAATAGAATGACTTTAGGAGATGATTAGTATGACTAGTACAAGATGGAGTATAAAAGAAACCACATTAATGGGATTATTCGCGGCTTTAACGGTTGTTGGGACAAGTATTCGTGTCCCACTACCAGCCCTTGTAGGAAATCCATTTTTTCACTTTGGCTTACCGATTTTATCGTTAGCAGTGTTAACGCTAGGCTTTTTTAAAGGATCTTTGGCCGGTGGAATTGGTTTTGCTATTTTTGATATTTTAAATGGATTTGCCGCTGAAGCACCTTATTTCGTGTTAGAAAGTTTTGTCGTTGGTGCTGCTCTTAGTTTGGCTTATTCACGACTTCAAAAATATGACGACAACGTTTGGTTTATTCCAACGATTATGTTTTTTGCAGCTATCGCTAAAATCATCATGACTTTTCTAAAAAATTTAGTCATTCAACTCATGATGGGAAATACGTTTGGCGTGTCTGCTTTTGCCAGTTTTTCAACACTTTATATTACTGTTATTAACGCTATTGCCGCCATTATTATTGTGTCATTACTTTATAAGCCGGTAAAAGCTCTTACAAGTAAAATGTTGTACTAAATAAAAAAGTTGCCCTAATCGGCAACTTTTTTTGTGTATCTTACTCCAATTCCTGTTAGGGCACTTACTATAGAAAATACTGGTGACAATAAACTAAAGAAAACAAACGGCATATAACTCATTGTTGGTACGCCAAATGTATTAGCAACAAAACTTCCGGCAATCCCCCAAGGAACTAAGTAATTGATTACCGTTCCTCCATCTTCGAGCGTTCGACTCAACACAACTGGGTCTAAATCCATTTTTTTATAAACATCTTTAAAAGCATTTCCTGGTAAAATTACTGATAACAATTGTTCCCCGATAAAAATATTTACCCCAATACTAGATAACAAACTCACAATAATTAATTGTTTTGGTGAATGAAGTTTTTTCGCTACAGCTTCAATCACTGTTGTCACTAACCCAATTCGCATCAAAATACCACCAAGTGATAAGGTTAAAATAATCAATAACACTGTAAACGTCATGCTGTTAATCCCACCACGCGTTAGTAACATGTCCACTTGTTCATTCCCTGTTTTAGAAACAAACCCATTTTCAATGACACTGGCTAAATTAGCCAAATCAACTGAACCTTGTTGGAAAATAATCATCACAACTGCCACTACCACATTTAATAAAATCGTCATGATCGCTGGAAGTTTTTTCCACGCACAGATTAGCATGAGTAGAATTGGAACAAGCGACCATAAAGATATATGAAAATGGGTTTCCAATACTTGTGTCACTTCTTTAACATGTGTCAATTCTGCTGTCTCATCAGATTTTCCAATCACTGTGAATAAAATCAACGACACTAAAAAGGCTGGAATTGTTGACCACATCATATTTTTTATATGGTCAAATAAATCTGCTTCAACCACAGCTGAAGCTAAATTAGTTGATTCAGACAGTGGCGACATCTTATCACCAAAAATCGCTCCTGAAGCTATTGCTCCAACAATTAAAGGAGGGTTTAACCCCAGTGTCACACCAATTCCAAAAAAAGCAATACCGATAGTCGACATGACGGTAAAGGCACTCCCAACGGCACTCCCGACAATAGCACAAACAAGAAAAACAGATGGAATAAACCACTTCACACTTAATAATTTAAATCCTATTACCATAATGGTTGGGATGATACCAGCTTGTATCCAGACGGCTATAAGTGCGCCAACAAGTAAAAAGATAAAAATTGGAATAATTCCCGGTTTTAAGCCACTTACAATGCCTTCGTTGACCCACTCTAATGGCATTTTTCTCATTACCATGTAGCCAATTGTCAACGCAACCGCAAATAATATCACCACATTAGGTGACAATTTAAACACAATAACGCCTAATGAAATACAACATAAAATAATTAATAACACAACACTTGCTTCTAACAAGCCAATCTTTTTCTTCATGATTTTTCCTCTTTTCATTTAATAAATTAGTTAGTTTATTAAATAAAACGATATCGTATCATTCCACCACAGCTCATCTTCATTCTCCTTTATGCACTAAAAAAGTCACCCGTATGCTATTACACATAAGGGCGACTTTTTCGCGGTACCACCTTAATTTAAAGATAATATATCTATCTTCATCTCTTAATTTATTATTTAATTATCTATCATTTTAAGTGTAATTCGGAAAAATAAGTTGGTTCGATTTTCAGCTACCATCGACTTTCTAAACACAGTTCTTATTCCCTACTGGCAAAAAATGTAAAACTTTTATTCATACTATCGAGTTATTGAATAAAAGTCAACCCTTTAATTTTTATACCATAAAAAATGACTCACTTTTTCATCGACTTCTTTGTTTTCATGTAAGCCACTATGGTCGGCACCTGTAATGATGACATGCTCCACATTATTTCCATTATTCATTAACATCATGTTAACGGACAAGGCACTACTCAACGGGACTACTTTATCACTCAAATCATTTTCAGATAATTTACCAGCAATTAATAACACGTCCACGTCTTTTGGCATACCATCTAACTCATTTTCATAAAGAATAAAACGCTCACTTCTTTGACTAGGTCCTGTTATTAGTAAATCATCTAAACTTTGACTATCAAACGTATCTAAAAACTCATTAAATGGTGAACCTATAGCAACTAATTTATTTACTTTAGGAAGTGTTGTATTTTTACCATCTTGCAATAAATACCTGAATTCACTGATACCACCCATTGAATGACCAACTAGATTGACTGTTTTCACTTGATAGTTTTCTTGGAGAAACACTAAAACGGCTTTTATCCAAGCAGCTTGTTCCCACTCATTATTGCGATTGTCTTCAAATAATACTTGAACCATTGGATTATCTTTTGAAAAATGTCCACCCTTCAATGCTTTGTTCTCACTTACAACACCATCTTTTGACACAGTTAATACTAATGATTTCTGTGCCACTTCTTGATTAGTAAAACGGGTCAACATGCCACCTAAAGAGTGCTTTCCACCGCCAGCACCATGTAGAAATATAGTAGGGACATCAGAGTATGCAACATCTACTTCCTTTTCTTCCGAAGACAAAGGTTTCACTGAATTATTGAGTCGACAACCTGATAATATCAAGATAAGTATACCCATTAACAAAATAAACTGCTTTGAAATACGCAATAGAAAACCTCCTTAAATGACCTATATTAAAAAGAAAAACCGATAAAAATATCGGTTTTACAGTTTATCTACTTGATCAAAGTCCAATTCTGTACTTGTTTCACGACCAAACATGTCAATATTTACTTTTAGTTTTTGTTTTTCTAGATCGATTTCTGTAATTTCTCCTGTTAATCCAGAGAAAGCACCTTCTGTAATCGTCACTGTTTCGCCTAACTCAACGTCTAAGTCAGTTACACGTTTACTCATACCTAATTTACCAAGTATGTGTGTTACCTCTTCTGGTAACAATGGTGCCGGTTTACTTCCTGCTCCGTGTGAGCCGACAAATCCTGTCACTCCCGGTGTATTACGTACAATATACCAAGATTCATCTGTCATAATCATTTCAACTAACACATAACCAGGGAACGTTTTTTTTGCTGTAATTTTTTCTTGCCCATTTTTTATTTCTCTTTCTTCCTCTTCTGGAACAACCACACGAAAAATAAAATCTTCCATTCCCATACTTTGTGCACGAGATTCGATATTTGTCTTTACTTTGTTTTCATATCCTGAATATGTATGTAATACGTACCACTGTCTTTCAAACGATTCCACAGAATTCAACCATCCTTTTCATGATAAAATAAAAAAACCTCAGAGAGCCGAAGTTTTTCTTTCAATTAATTGTAACACTCAAATATGCTTTTTTCTAGTAATTTCTACAGACCTTTAAGACCTATGTAAGAAATTTTCGCTAATAAAAAGTCAACTGCTGCAAAGAATAACGCAAATAAAATAGTTGATTGGATGACAGTAATCACATCTTTAACTAATTTTTTACGTGTGGGCCATGTTACAAGTTTCATCTCTTCAATAACACTTTTTAAGAATTTCATTTTGTCTCCTCCTAAGATAAGTCTTTTTTATTTCGTTTCTTTATGTACTGTATGCTTTTTACAATACTTACAGAATTTCTTCACTTCTAATCGCTCTGTACGTTGTGAATCACTAACTGCTTTTGAGTAATTACGCGAACCACATACGGTACAAGCAAGTGCTGATTTTTTTTGAGCCAAGGGTAGAATCCTCCCACTGTATTAATAACTTTTAAAGTATAACGTTTATTATAATTTTTGTCAAACTTGTTCGTTTACTGAACAGGTTTATTGTTCTTTTATTTAACCGTTTATTTATGGTATTATTAGGTTGTAATTAAAAATGAAGGGAGCTACATATTATGTTAATTGAATCAGTCTGTATCCCAAAAAGATTACTAACAACAGTTAGTGAAACTTGTACGCTAGAAGATGCGTTGAATATCTTAGAAGAGTCTGGTTTCCGTTGCGTCCCTGTACTTGACGAAACAGGAAAATTCTTTAGAGGAAATATCTATAAAATGCATATATATCGTCACAAATCAAATGGTGGAGATATGAGTTTACCTGTCACACATTTGATTAAAAATGCGACAAAATTTATTCATTTGAATTCATCTTTCTTCAAAATCTTTTTTACAATTAAAGAGTTACCATACATCGCTGTTTTAGATGCAAACGATCAATTTTACGGCATTCTAACACACAGTAGTTTATTAGGTATCTTATCTCAGTCATGGAACGTTAAAGAAGGACGCTTCGCATTAACGATTGCTTCTACTGGTCGCAAAGGTGACTTGGCAAACATGACAAAAGTTATTTCGAAATACTCTGATATTGCAAGTTGTATCACACTTGATGTTGGTCGTGACGAGTACATCCGTCGTACAATTATCACACTACCAGCTGACACTGATAAAGAAACATGTGATTTAATCATCAAAGCACTAGAGAAAAAAGATTTCTTTGTTGCTCAAGTTGAAGATTTACAACAGCCTTTAAGCTAAAAAATAAGAGGCTGATCCAAAAGTCTTAAAAATAGAAAAATCCCATGAAATCAGCTTATTAAAATACTGACTTCATGGGATTTATATTTTGTTAGTTTAGTTATTTTCATTTAAAAAGTTACTTTTGGGTCAGCCTCATTTTTTTATTTAAATTTATCAAAGTGAACGACTTTATTAATCCCATACATGATGGGCGCTGAAATACTCATAATGATTAATTCACTCAAAAATAGTGAGCCATATGTTGCCCAGAAAAAGTTTGAGCCAATTGATTGATTAGAAATAATACAAATCATAATGGCAATTAATATCATACTCACTGAAAAAGCAATCGTATTGATAACCATTCGTGTTTTCTCACTCTTAATCCATCTAGCAGAAAATGCTGTGATACTTAGAGCTAGTAATGTCTGACCTCCACCAAACAAGACATCCATCATGCCTCCTTCAGCAAAGAGTAAATTAAAGGTGACCACCCCTAAAAATATACCCCATAATAATTTTTTATTAAATACTACAAGATGATTCAGACTCTCTGAAACCCTAAATTGAATTGGTCCTTGAGCGATTGGTGCAACAACGAGTGTTAATACAACATAAAGTGCTGCAATTAACCCATTGACAACTAATACGGTTGTCTTTGATCGTGATACTGATTTTTCCATTTTTCTTTTCTCCCTTCCTAGTTTTGATATCGCAGGATGGTATGAACGAACTGCGGTTATAAAACATAACGATATTATCCTACTCTTTGTTGCACAAAATGTCAAAATTTTCTGTTATGATAGTAACATAACTAACTAAAAGGAAGAAAAATATGTCACTAATTATCAAAAGAATAAACGCCATTACACCTATACATTTAGTACTTTTGAAAGAAGCAGATCCTGATGAGCATATGATTAATTCTTATATTTCTCGTGCTTTTTTGTTCGAATGCCTTTATAATAATAAAATTGTAGGAATTCTTGCGTTGGGAAAAATAAATCAAGATTCACTAGAAATTTTAAATATATCTGTTAGCGACACGCATCAAAATAAAGGAATTGGTTCTAGCCTTCTTGATTTTACAGATGTGTTTGCTAAAAAGAATCATTATGTCATACTTGAAGTTTGTACAGGTTCTACTAGTATCTGGCAACTTTATTTTTACCAAAAACATGGCTTTCGTATCATCAGTGTGCAGCCTGACTACTTTATCACTCATTATAAAAAACCAATATATGAGCACGGTATTCAGTTAAAAGACCGCCTCCGTCTGCAAAAGAAACTGTGATTGCATTGCCTTGTTTCACTAGAACCCGTCAAAATTTTAAGGAGTTGCTCTATGGAAAAATTAGTACTGCATTTATTAGTCAACCAGCATGCTGGATCTGGTAGAGGTGCTAGACAATATAAAGAAGTAAAAAAACAACTAACAGAAAAAGAGATTCCTTTTGAGTCCTATCTAACTGAGTACGCAGGACATGAAAAAGAAATTGTTGAGACTTTATTACAAACGACGCTTAAACCTTATGTGTCAGGTAAACCGTTTAATCACTTACTTGTTGTATTAGGTGGAGACGGAACACTTCACGAGGTTGTTAATGCCTTAAAAGAGTATCCAGATATTCCAATAGGGTATTTACCAAGTGGCTCTGGAAATGACTTTGCACGTGGTGTTGGGGTTTCTCGTAAGATTAATCAAGCATTAGAACAGCTGCTATCAGTCACCCAACCAACCTCAATCAGTTTGATGCAAGCAATAGATGTCGAAACAAACGACACTCGTCTGATACTAAATAACGTTGGCGTCGGGATTGATGCAAAAATTGTGGCAACAGCGAATCATTCAAAAGCTAAATCTTTACTGAATCAATTAAAACTTGGATCGTTGTCTTATGTAAGTGCAGCATTATCGTCTATTTTTAAACAACCCTCTTTTCCTTTAATTGTTGAAACAAGCACTGAAAAGAAAGAATTTAAAAAAGCTTTTTTATGCACGACAACAAATCACCCCTATTTTGGTGGTGGTGTTGCGATTGATCCCACTGCATCTGCTTATACGGATGATATTCACTTAATCATTGTGGAAAAAATATTTCCCTTATCACTTGCGTGGTTAATTATTAAACTATTTTTCAAACAACATTTGACTTCACCCTACCTTCACCGATTTGTCGATTCAGAACTTACTTTAACTTGTCCTATCGCTCAAGTTGGTCAAGCTGATGGAGAAGAATTAGGAGAGCAAGAGTTTAAACTACGATTTAAAACGACGCACAGACTATTTTGGATGTAGAAAAATAAGCCATGGAATTCCAACCATCGCTTATTTTTTTGTATTAAAATCATAAGGTGAAACATGTTCCATCCCTATCATTGGATCAATTTTTATAAAATTCTCTAGTGTCAAAACATATTTCTTAAGCAATGATATCTCTTTCTCCTGTTCAAAAAGAGAGACTTCTTGCACAGTTTCCTTTTTCGGAATGTTAGCTGTTTTTTCTTCTACCACATGTTTTAAGTTTTCTTTTACCTCTTCTTCTTTTTCAAGTAGGTAATTTTCTTCTTCAACTTTTTGTTTATCAAGTGAGTCTTCACTTCCCATTAAACGTTCTGCTAACGTTGTTTGACGTTCCAATGTTTGACTTTCAATCGCTCGAACAAACGCATCAGGTTCACCAAGTAAAATTAAAAAATCACGACTTCGTGTTACAGCTGTATAGAGTAGTTTTCTTTGTAACATCCGACCATATTGATTCACTAATGGTAAAATAACCATTTGAAACTCACTACCTTGAGCTTTATGAATCGAGCAAGCATATGCTAACGTTATTTTCTGCCACTCATTTCGTTTGTAGACAACTTCTGTTTCATCAAATAAAATCGTCATCTCATCGACTTTATCATCTGTATCTTTTCCATAAGTAATCCCAACAATTTCACCCATATCACCATTAAACACATTAACTTCTGGACTATTCACTAAATGCAGAACCTTATCACCGATTCGATACACTTTATCAAGCCATTTTACTTCTTTTCTCTCACCAGTATCATTATTATTTAATATTTGTTGCATCATGATGTTTAATTGGTCAATGCCCGCTTTTCCACGATACATCGGAGCTAGAACTTGTACTTCTTGATTAGAAAAACCTTTATTTTTTGCTCTGGAAACCACTTGCTCCACCACTGATTCAATTTGATTGACTTGGCATTGAATAAATGATCGGTCTTTTTTATTTTCAGTTAAATCCTTAGGCACCTCACCATTTTTTATATGATGTGCTAATGAGATAATCGACGACCCATCATCTTGTCGGTAAATATCGACTAATTCTTTTTTAGGAATCTCTTCTACTCTTAATAAATCAGTCAAAACTTGCCCAGGCCCTACTGATGGCAACTGATCTTTATCACCCACAAAAATGACTTGCATGTTATTTGGCACGGATTTGAGTAACGTATTAACTAACCAAGTATCCACCATCGATAACTCATCGACAATCAATAAGCCACCTTCTAACTCTCTGGCTTCACCAATCGCTTCTTTTTCTCGACCGGTCAAGCCTAACAAACGATGAATAGTACTAGCCGGTAAACCTGTCATGTCATTCATTCTTTTAGCCGCTCGTCCAGTTGGCGCCGCTAAAAGAATCGGAAACACTTTTTGTGTATAATCTTCTAAGTTTAACGATAAACCATTTAATTCAGCATACAAAGAAACCAAGCCATTAATAACGGTGGTCTTTCCTGTTCCTGGACCACCAGTTAAAATAAAAAAGTGCGACATAATCGCTTCTTTTAAGGCATCTTTCTGACTTTTACCATATTTGATATCAGTTTGTTTTTCTATCATTTCGATGGTTTCATCAATTTCTTTTTTCTTATATGGCAATTTTTTCTTTTTTTCTAACAATCGTTTGATTGAAGCCGCTGTACCGATCTCAGAAAAATATAATGATTTTTCAAATAATCGTGTTCCCTCTTGAATAATCGCACCTTCTTCTGATAAAGCAAGAACTTCTTCTGCCACCAGTTCTGGATTAATTTCAACAGGGCGACTACTCTCTAAAACTTGCAGTGATGCTTCTAATAATTGTTTTGCTTCCATATAGGTATCACCTGCATTTAAACAACCTTGATACAATTCATGAATCAGTGCTGCTCTAATACGTGAGGGAGACGTAGCTGAAATACCTATTCTCTCAGCTAACATATCCGCCTTTTTAAAGCCAACCCCTTCAATATCTTCAACTAATTGATAAGGATTTTCTTCAATTATTTTTAATGTATCACTTTTATAAAATTGATAAATAGAAAATGCCAACTGATTACCAAATCCATAACGATTAAGCCCCACGACAATTTGTTCCATCCCATAATTTTCTCTAAGTGACGTTACTAAAACATCTTTTTTCTTTTGATTTAATCCAGATACTCTATCAAGTAAATCAGGATTTTCTAAAATATCATCAATCGCAGATTCACCTAACAGTTCAACAATCGTCTCTGCCGTTTTTTTCCCAATTCCTGGAAATTTGCTACTAGAAAGATAATTAATCAAGCCTTCAGTAGACGTTGGTTTATCTTGCTCATATCGTTCTACTTTTAATTGTTCGCCGTATTTTGGATGGTTGACTACCTCACCATAAAAACAATATGGTTCACCTTCTTGTATTTGACCAAATGTCCCAGTGACAACAATTTCATCGCCATCATAAGATGTGTTGGTTTCTTTTACTTTAACTAACATGACCTTATAAAAGTTTGTTGCATTTTCAAAAAAGATGGCTTCAACACTTCCCTTTAAAAAAGACATGTCTTCCAAATTATCCATTGTTATCACCTCAACATTTCTTTATTTTATAGAAAATCTGTGTTATTCCATTCATCTAATGTAAATTTATCACCATTATAAGATAACACTGTTACACTGTTGTTATCAATCATGCCTTCTACTTCACGTATTCTTTCTATCGGCACTCCTAAGAGGGTACGCATACAAGCAATCAACATGGCTCCATGTCCCACAAATAATAATGGTCCTTCTTTTGTTTCCTCTATAGCATCCTTTACAACTTTTGTGCTTCTATCTATCATTGATTGGTAATCTTCACCATTAAAAGGAGTCGGATCATACTTATCTGGATGATTTCTAAGATAAAACATTTCATCAGGAAAACGCGTTTTTGCTTCTAAAAACTTTTCACCCTCTAAATCACCAAAACTTAGCTCAACAAAGTCTTCTCTTTCATACATAGGGATTGCTCTATCGAATTGGGAAACAATGCCCTCAGCAGTCTCTTTGGCACGTTGAATTGGACTAGTATATACCGCTTCAAATGGAATATCTTTTAAAGCTAAGCCACATTTTTTCATATCTTCATAACTTTGCGGTAATAAGGGAGAATCTTTTACACCTTGTAACCGGTCATCTAAATTCCACTCTGTTTTTCCATGACGGACAAAATATAATTTCAAATCTTTCACTCCTAACTTAATTTATCATTCTCATAAATATGAACTGTTTCTAAATTGGGAAATCCTTGTTGTCTTAATGCTTCATAAACGACCAAAGCAACAGTGTTAGAAAGATTTAGTGAACGTACATGTTCATCATTCATCGGAATACGAATGCATTTTTCCTCGTTTTTTCTCATAAAACTTTCAGGTAAACCAGTTGTTTCTTTTCCAAAAATAAAATAATGGTCGACTCCATTATCAAAGGACACATCACTATATGTATTTCTAGCAAATTTTGTCACCAAATGCAGTGGAGACTCTCCTATTGATGCTAAAAAGGCTTCTAAATTTTTATGGTACGTAATATTTACATCATGCCAATAATCAAGACCTGCACGTTTCAAGTGTTTGTCATCAGTTGAAAAACCCAAAGGCTCAATCAAATGCAACGGTGAATTGGTTGCAGCACATGTTCTAGCTATATTTCCAGTATTTGCTGGTATTTGTGGTTCAAATAATACGATATGATTCATTTTTGGGTCTCTTCTTTCCTATTTTTTTGCATAAAAAAAACGTATCGTCTCGGTGTCAATCCACTGCGAGTCGCTACGTTGGCGGTTTGCCATCTCACCAACTTTTATCAGAACAGGAATCTGATAAAAACCGCTGAAAATGACTTGATGTTATTGTAGCACTAACAACTAGAAAAAACAACCTTACTTTTGTAAATCATTGTTTTTTCCCAACCAATATTTTCACATCCACTGTTAATTTCTGAAAATAATTATCATGAGCGCGTTGTTTTGCTGTCTCACTTGCTCCCCAATGAATTGGTGACATTTTCAAAACATCTTGAAAATCCTCTTCTTCCACTAAAAAATCATACGTCAAATGTTTTTCCTCAACTAACGTCATGTCTTTTATGAATTTTTGGTAGACTTTTTCATTACTATATTCTTTTTTATCCTCATCATCATAATAGAAAGCCTCACGTAATTGTTTTAGATAATACGATTCAGGAATCACTTTTATGACTAATCCATCTTTTTTTAAGACTCGACTCATTTCTTCATAATGACTTGGTGAAAAAATATTTAACAACACATCGATACTTTCCGATTTAAAAGGCATATTTGTCACGTCCCCAATAAACCAAAATGCTTCTTCTGAAAAATCACTAGATAGTAATACACCATCTTTAGATAAATCAAACCCCATTTTATGGCCTTCCACATGATGACTCGTTGCTAGTCGCTCTAAGATACTTCCTTCACCGGCCCCCATATCAATGATCAGCTCATCTTGGCTTACGCTAAATAACAGTTTAGCAATTTCTGTTTCTAATGGCTCATATAAGCCTTTTTGAATCATTTTACGTCGATGCAATAACATCTCTTTATCATAATCACTATCCATATGATGAAGTGGAAAATGAACGGTTCCTTTTTTTGACACATCAAACTGATGATTATTTTGACAAACTAATCCACTTTGAGATAATTCAAAACTAGTGTGACATTTCGGACACTCCATGGCATTAATTGATTGGCCTAAATGGTCAAACGCATACTCTTTTTTCTTTTTAATCATATATAAACTCCTAAACAAATGTTATGACTATCATACCATAATTTCAGTCCGTAAATGATTGTTTATGCTATACTAAGATTAAACTATTGAATTAAATCGGAGGATTTCTTTGTGATGATAAAAGAATTTTGTGCTGAAAACTTTACAAATATTCCAAACGCGATTGCTTCAGGTGCAACTCGTATTGAATTATGTGATAACCTAGCTGTTGGTGGAACGACAGTAAGTAAAGGAGTTATGGCTGAAACGATGGCCTACTGTAGTGAAAAAGGTGTGCCTGTCATGGCAATTATCAGACCTCGTGGAGGAAATTTTGTTTACACAGACATTGAATTAAAAATCATGGAAGCTGACATTTTAGAAGCAAGACAACTTGGAGTGGATGGTGTTGTTTTTGGTTGCTTAAATGAACAAAATAAAATCGATGTTGAAGCCATATCTATTCTTCTAGAAGCTGCAGAAGGCATGCAAGTGACATTTCATATGGCCTTTGACGAAATGAGCCGCGATGACCAATTTTCTGCCATCGACTGGTTAAGCGAGCACGGAGTAACACGCATACTAACTCATGGTGGCTCAAGTCTTGTTCCGATTGAACAACATCTTGAATACATCAATGATTTGATTTCGTATGCTAATAACCGTATCACTATTTTGCCTGGTGGCGGTATTTCTTATAAAAATATCGATACCGTTACCTCTTTTCTAAAAGTAAAAGAAGTTCACGGAACACAAATTGTGGATTTTCATTTTTAAAAAGAGTTTGACCCAAAAGTCTCTTTACAGAAAACAAGCATTCTGAAATGAAACCTCTCATTTCAGAATGCTTGTTTTTTTCGGCTCTTTGTCAACTACTGTTGGTAAGGATTAATACGTTAGAATTTAAGATCTAGAAAGCATTTAGTTTTCTAGATCTTTTTTGGTGCTGTAAAGGCAGATTCTTTTAAACAAATTGATAGTCGTAGCTTAAAATTATAAAAACTTCTCATGCCATAGGCATTACGCTTAACGACTTTAATGTGGTTATTCATACATTCTAATGGACCGTTTGAATAAGATGTTTCAAAGGTGTTTTTTATTTCTTCTCGATATTTTTTAAATGTTTTGAAAACAGGAATAAACTCTTTAAATCCTGTTTGTTGATTAATTAATTCCAAAAATAAAGAATAATCCTTTGTTTGAATCGCTCTTAAAATTTGTTGATAGGTGTTGTAAGCCTCTGTCAATTTAGAATCATAGGTAAGTAAGCGTTCAAGTAATTCTTTTTCAGAAAGATACGCTTTAAAGGATGGACGCCAATGCTGTTGGATATAATCTAATTTGTCATAGCTTTTTTGAAGTAATTTCCAATACTTTTTAATTCGTCTATAGAGGCTGACCCAAAAGTAACTTTTTAAATGAAAATCACTAAACTAACAAAACAGAAATCCCATGAAATCAGTGTTTTAACAAACTGATTTCATGGGGTTTTTCTATTTTAAAGACTTTTGGGTCAGCCTCTTTACATTTTAATTGAGTCATTATTTTAATCCGTATCCTTTGAAATGCTCTGCCGAGATATTGAACGAGATGAAATTTATCTAAAACGACTTTAGCGTTAGGGAAAACTCGTTTAGTTAAAGTAATGTAAGGTTGATAGATATCTGAAACGACATATTTTACTTGTTTTCTATTAGCTAGAGAGAAGCCATTAAAATAATTCTCAATTTTTGGTAATCTTCGATCAGGTAGAATATCAATTAATTCATTTGTTTCACCGTTCATCATAATAAAACTCATTGAACCAGCTACTTTTTTAACAGATTTAAATTCATCAAAACATAGTACAGACGGAAGTTCATAACTATACTTCTTAATCGGTTCATACCACTCTTTTAATACGCGAGAGACAGTTGAAGTTGAAACGCTCGTTTGTTTTGCGATATCACTCATGGCGTGTTTAGAGGTTAACTGTTTCGCAATAAGACGTTTTAAATTATTAGAAATACAGTTGTTTCTAGAAACAAAAGGGGTATCTAAAACAAAAGTCGTATCACATTTTTTACAAAAGAAACGACGTTTCTTTAATCTAATATAAGTGACATATTCAGAAACACTAGGCATTTTAATTAGGCTAGATGTATATCCCCATTTAATAATATTAGAGTGATTACTTTGACAATGCGGACAGCATGTAGGAGATTCTTCTAAAAAACCATGGAATATCCGAGAGAAAACGCCTTTTATTTTTTCAGTAGATAAACAATTTTCATTAAAAATAATATTTAGGTCTAGTATATTTAAGATATCTTTGATAGCCTGTGAATATGACATGTGGTATCCTCCTTAGTTTGTTTTTTCGCAATTTCATTCTAACGGATATCACATGTTTTTGTGTACAAAAAACTATCGGTAACTTGTGTTACCAACAGTAGAAATTATAGAGCCATTTTTTCGTGATCTCTCACTAATATCCTTCCTATTTTTTCTCAGTTTTCTTAAATTTAGTGCCATTAACACAAATCCCAGCTCCTGTGAAATCTTATCTTTTCCTCTTACAGAGAATCGATTGAATGCCAAATTAGCCTTCAGATTTCCAAAGGCTGGTTCAACATCTATTTTTCTTTGACGGTATATTTCTCCTGTGACATCCTCTTTCAAAAGCTCTATTACGTGAGCCTTAAAATATTCCCAATTCCCATTTTTTTGAATCACTCGATTTTTACTACTCTTTGCACGAGTACATAATGCTCTAACTGGGCAATTTAAACAAGACTCACATTCATACATTTTAAGTTGTCTTTTGAATCCAGATTTATCCGTTCGAGTAGAGTAATTTCTAAATTTGACTTCTCGATTATTCGAGCAAATATAAGTATCTGACAATTCATTATAAATCCAGTTATCTGGAATAAATGGATTTTGTTTGTATTTTTTAATGTGTTCTTTCTGATACATTGTATAGGTAATTAATGGAGTTCTTTCAAAATCATCTAAAATTGCTTGATAGTTTTCTTTACTACCATAACCTGCGTCAGCCACAATGTATTTAGGTAAGTCAAAATAAGATTTCTTGATAGTATCTAAGAAAGGAATCATTGTTTTAAAATCCGTTGGATTTGAAAATGTTTCATATGCTAAAACGTATTGATGATTGGTTGCAATTTGAACGTTATATCCAGGTTTTAACTGACCATTCATCATGTGGTCGTCTTTCATTCTCATAAAAGTGGCATCATGATCTGTTTTAGAGTAGCTATTTCTACCGTTATAAATATCATGTTGTTCTTTATATTTTTGCTTTCTATAGATAAAGTCAGAAAAAGCTTTCAATGCTTTTTTAGGCTCTTTACGCTCAGAACGAAGTTCTTTTCTCTCTTGAACATCTGAAGTATTTTCAATTTTAGTACTTAAATCACTTACTTTCATTTCCAACTCATCAATGATTTGTTTTAAATTTCCTGTGTTTAACTCATCATCTTCTGAACAAATAGATGGGATAATTTGCTCTTCTACAAGTTGTTGATAATAGGACTTTGACTTTTCTCTCAAAGATTCTTCATAACGTTGTGTACTCTTTTTCCAAACGAAGGTATATTTATTTGCGTTGGCTTCTAACTTTGTTCCATCAATAAAAATAGCTTCTTCATCAATTAATTGTTGAGAAACAAGCTGATTTCTAAATTGAATAAAACATTCTTGAAGTATCGGTTGAACCAGTGGGTTCACTCTGAATCGATTAATTGTTCTGAAGTTAGGTGTCTGTGATTGCGTTAACCACATGGCACGAACGCTATCTTTAGACATAGCTTCTATCTTTCTGCCTGAAAAAATAGATTGAGTGTAGCCACACAGAATAAGCTTCAACATCATTTTTGGATGATAAGACGAAGTTCCCATTCGATGCTCAAAAACTGAGAACACATCCACAGGGATACTTTCTACTAATTCATCAATCGCAAAAGCGATATCATTTTCTTCTAAATAAATATCTAAATTCAGTGATAAAGTAACCTGTTTCGTGTTATAATTCTTATACATAAATAGCACTCCTTTTTAGTTGGTTTCGTCACTTTAATTATATAGGATAGTGCTATTTTTTACGTCAAAAAAGGAAGAAAATCGAAAAAAGATTTTCTTCCTTTTAGTTTATTATAGAGACTTTTGGGTCAGCCTCTTTTTTATTTAGATTCTCGTAATCCAACCTTCTGGTGCGTCAATGTCTCCAAATTGGATGCCAACTAATTCATCGTATAATTTTTTAGTTACTGGGCCAACTTCTGTTTCAGAATAAAACACATGGAAGTCATCTCCAACTTGTATACCACCTATTGGTGAAATAACTGCTGCTGTTCCACAAGCTCCTGCTTCTTTAAAGTTATCTAAATCTTTTAGATATACATCTCCCTCACTTGTCTTTAAACCCAATCTTTCTTTTGCAAGATACAATAAAGAATACTTTGTAATACTTGGTAAGATAGATGGAGAGTATGGTGTGACAAACTCATCATCTTTTGTAATACCAAAAAAGTTAGCTGATCCTACTTCTTCGATTTTTGTATGCGTTGCTGGATCAAGATAAATACAATCTGAAAAGTTTCTCTCTTTTGCGATTTTTCCTGGATATAAACTCGCTGCGTAATTACCCCCAACTTTTACTGCCCCTGTCCCTTGAGGTGCTGCTCTATCATAATCAGAGATGATAAAGTTTGTCGGTTTTAGTCCTCCCTTAAAGTAAGGTCCTACTGGCATACAAAATACCGTGAACAAATACTCAGGTGCAGGGCCCACGCCAATATAATCACCTGTCCCAATTAATAATGGTCGCAAATATAGTGTCGCTCCACTATCATATGGTGGACAAAACTCTTCATTAGCCTTCACGACTTTTTTTACAGCATCGATAAACATCTCTTCTGGCACTTCAGGCATCATCAAACGTCTTGCACTAACCTGCATTCGTTTAGCATTCTCATCTACTCTGAATAAATTAATTGAGTTGTCTTTACAACGATAAGCTTTTAATCCTTCAAAACACTGTTGTCCATAATGAAGTGCGGTTGAGCCTTCACTAATATGTAACATATTATCCTCAGTTAACTCTCCCTTAGACCATTCGCCGTCTTTCCAATATGAAATATATCTAAATGGTGTTTTGATATAGTCAAACCCTAATTTATTCCAATCTAATGCCATACAACGCACTCCCCTTCTCATTTTTTTCTAATTTTACCACATCTTACTGACTATCACTATCCTTTTTAAATTTTTTTATATATAAACAATTTTGAAAACCGATTATCAAACATATCAATATAAAACGTATTATTTAATCACTCTATTTTTTGCTGAATTTAGCCCAACAAACAACAACACGACTGTCATGGCTAACAAAATAATGAGAGACGTTTTCCATGTGTTCGTAACATCATGTAAAAAACCAAATAAAAAGGGGCCAGTTGCAGCTAGTAAATAACCGACAGATTGAGCCATGCCTGATAATTCAGCAGCTTGTTTGGCACTCGTTGTTCGTAAATTAAAAAACATCATAGATAAACTAAATGCTATCCCTCCAGCTACACCGATTTCCATAATTGAAAACGTCGTAATTGTCATATTATTTCCCATAAGTCCTACAATACCTGAAGCAAATAATAAAAAGGCTACCCACACAAAACTTTTTTGATTCGGCCTTTTTTCGGCAATAATTGGCACAATAAAGGTGACTGGTAATAGTGTCATTTGTAATAATGACAACATTCCACCAGCTTGTGCAGTTGATAATCCTTTATCTACTAACATTTCTGGCATCCAAGCGACTAATACGTAAAAAATAAATGATTGAATTCCCATAAACAATGTTACTGACCAAGCTAATGATGATGCCCAGATAGATGAATTTTCTTCTAGTTTGATTTCTGTGACGCCTTTATCGTGACGCTTTAATTGGGGAAGCCAAAAAATAAATGCTATAAGTGCTAATACTGACCACAAACCTAAAGCAACGTTCCAATCAAACCCCACTTTTTTTACTAATGGAATACTAATACCAGATGCAATCGCGCCTGTTAAATTCATACTAACTGAATAAATTCCTGTTACTAAGCCACTTTTATCAGGAAACTCTTTTTTAACGAGTCCTGGAATCAATACATTACAAATCGCAATAGCAGCACCAAGTAAAGTTGTTCCTAAAAACAAAAAAAACAATTGAGGAATTGCACGTAGAAACATCCCTACAATCAATACCATCAACGCTCCAAAAATAGTTCGCTCTATCGTCCATTTATTGGCTAATTTTGGTGCTATCGGTGAAATAATAGCAAAAGCCATTAGTGGTATCGTTGTAATCAATCCAGCTTGTCCACCTGATAAGGATAAATTTTCTGAAATAATTCCGACTAAGGGACCGACTGACGTAATAGGTGATCGTAAATTCATCGCCACAACTATTATCCCCAACAACAACACACTATTTATCTTTTTCTCCATCATGATTCTCCTTAAACTTAAAAAGTATATTATAATATATAAAAATATATTATAATATACTTTTTAGTATTTCACAACAATGTTCAGTAATACATCGTCATCTGTGTCATTAATGTATTCATGAATCATACCTGAGCGAAAATTAATCGTATCAAACGCTTCTAAATGATATATTTTCCCTTCAACTTTTATCGAAACTTTTCCTTTCATAACCGTTAACACTTCGATTGAATCTTGTGGTTGATGTTGTGCTGTATTGACTGAATGAGCTTTTAAACATACTCTAAATACTTCGATATTATCTTCTTGAAATAATGGTTGAACTAACCATCCTTTCGTTAAATCACTTATAAAGTATGTGTTGCTATCTTTTGAAACAGAATTCGTTAATGTAGAGTAACCTATCAACTGAGATAGCGTGATATTTAATGCTCGAGATAATTTCCATAAAATAGTAATGGTTGGATTTGTACGTCCGTTTTCAATATTTCCAATTGATAGCACACTGACGCCGGATTTTTTTGATAATTGTTCCATCGTTAAGCCTGACTCTTTTCTCACTTTTCGGATATATCCACCTAATTGATGAACCACTTCTTTTTCATTACCCTCTACCAATAACAATTCCTCCTACTTATATGATCTTACTTTCAGTTTATCATAAACTAAAAAGTTCTGTTTAAATAAAATATTCCCCCAAAAGTAAAAGTTTGTAGTAAAATAGTGAAATGGATAATGAGTGTGTTTATTGTTGTCACAAATTAGTTTAAAAAGAAACGACTATTTTATATTTAACGGAGGAATTATTTATGGATACAACAAATCAAACACTAAATAAAAACAGATGGCTTGTACTAGTTGCTATTGGTTTATTTACCTTTATGTCAACACTAGACGGAAGTATTGTCAATATTGCATTACCTGTCATGTCAAAAGACATGCAAATTCCTATGAATCAAACAGAATGGATTGTCTCGATTTATTTAATGACCGTCTGTGCGTGCCTTCCTTTATTTGGAAAAATCGGAGATAGTATTGGAAAGATTAAAATATTTCGTATTGGAACACTAACTTTTGTTATTGGGTCACTAATGTGTGGTATTACACATACATTTGAAATCTTATTATTTTCTCGTATACTCCAAGCAATCGGAGCAAGTATGACGATGTCAACAAACACTGGTATTATTACAGAAGTATTTCCTATCAACGAACGCGGTCGTGCATTAGGTATGATTGGAGCTTTTGTTTCACTTGGGTCTATTATGGGACCAGGATTAGGTGGGGTCATTTTAGCTAAATTCACCTGGGAATATATTTTTCTAATTAATGTTCCTGTTGGATTTCTTACGATTATTCTTGGACAAAAAGTGCTACCAAAAGACTCAACTAAATCAGGGGCTCCTATCGATTTTATTGGATTCTTACTATTTGCCACAATCATTCTCACCTTATTTGGCGGAATTTTTATTGGGCAAGAACTTGGTTACGTCCATACTCTGCCAATCATTTTAATCATCATCGCACTCATGTCAATGATTCTTTTCTACCGTGTCGAAATAAACAGAGACAACCCTTTAATCCAGTTTTCATTATTCAAAAATAAAGTATTCACTCTGAGTTTACTGACAGCATCGATGATATTTGTCACAAACTTTTTCACTAATGTTGTGATTCCATTTTATTTACAAAATACACGAGGTTATTCTGCAAGTTTCTCAGGGCTACTTATGATGGTTATTCCTTTTACCATGATAGTTGGTTCACCTGTAAGTGGATATATCACGGATAAAGTTGGTGCCAAGTTATTAACCTTTGTTGGACTTATCTTAATCACTATATCGCAAGTCCTTTATTTAGTATTAGGACAACAGACATCGCTTATCTTTTTTGTTTTTGCATCTATCTTTGTCGGATTAGGTAATGCTTTATTCCAAGCACCTAACAATACACTCGTCATGAGTAACGTCGAGAAAAAAGATTTAGGGGTAGCTGGTAGTTTAAACTCACTGGCTAGAAACCTAGGTATGGTTATTGGGATATCTCTTTCCACCACTGTCTTATATGCAGCCATGAGTCATAATTACGGACAAAAAGTCACTACCTATATTTCTGGTCGTCCAGATGTCTTTATTTATGGTATGCATGCTGTTTACATGACCTCTTTTGTAATTTGTTTAATCGCAACCATTTTAACTGGTATTCGCTTTTTCAAAAAAATTAACTAAAAAGACGTATCTATGCTAGTCATAGTTACGCCTTTTTTCATTTATTTAATAAAACACTTCATCTAAGAATAGTCCTTGTGCTGGCACCGTGTCCCCAGCGTTACTTCTGATTTTCGTATCAAATACTTGGTCAATATCCTCTAATGACATTTTTCCTGTTCCCACATCCAGTAACGTGCCCATCATAATACGAACCATCTTATGTAAAAAGCCATCTCCAACAAAGGTAAAATGAAGAATAGCGCCTTCTTGTTTAACAGATAATTCAGTAATCGTGCGTGTCGTTGATTTTTTCGTTTTCTTTAATGCTGAAAAGCCACGGAAATCATGTGTGCCTTTTAATTTCTCACAAGCTAATTCAACTTTTTTCATGTCTAACTTTTCAGGAACATGCATACTATAGTTTTTATAGAAAGCTGACGGAATACGCTGATTCCAAACATAGTAACTATATTGTTTTCCTTTCGCATTATATCTTGAATGAAATCTGTCAGGCATCTCTTCAAGTTGTGTTACAACAATATCTTGAGGCAAATATTGGTGAAAGAAATTTAACATATCATCTAATGATAAATCAGATTCTGTTTTAAAGTTTGCTACCTGCCCTTTTGCGTGTGTCCCAGCATCTGTTCTACCAGACCCGACAATTTCAAGTTTTTCACCGGTCATTTGATGAATAATATTTTCTATTTTCCCTTGAATTGTTTTGTCTGAATCACCTAATCGTTGCCAACCTTGGTATCTTTTTCCATCATACTCTATTGTCATCTTTATATTTCTCATGATTATTTATTAATCTCCTTTATAACTGTCATACCTTGTCTATCATGACACAATTTCACTCATTATAAAAGAGCATTTAATTTAGTTTTATAAGTTTCTATGTCTTCATTTGTTAATTTAAGAGGAAAATCGGATTGTCTTTCCCTCAATAATTTTATAAACCAATCTGTCACTTGTTGAAAATCATAAAGAGACATTTTACATTTCAGTTCATTTAATAGAGTGGTCCAAAAATTTTTTATTACGCTCTGAAGCATGGCTATATATCGTTTTAGGCTCAATTTTTTATCTTGTTTCAACCACAATTGACATTGCCACTTCTCTTATCACACCACCAGTTATTGTGGTCCTTATATTACCTCTAGTCATTATTTCTACTGCATTTTTTACAGCTTTACGCTTTTTAAATGCAAAATAAAAAGACATCCCTCTATTAATGAATGTCTTTTTTTGACGTCTTACCTTCCCATAGCGTAACTGGTAAAATGTATTCATGTTCTGTTTCTTTTTTGTGGATTCGTTTCATTAATATACTTATAGCCATCTCTGCCATCTCATCAATTGGTTGCACAATTGTTGTTAAATCTGGCAAAATACTACGAGTCATAATCGTTCCATCATAACCAACTAATAATAAATCTTCTGGTACACGAATCCCTTTTTCTTTTGCTATTTGTAAAATCAATGCCGCATCCATATCATTTGAAGCAAATATTCCATCAACATCAGGATATGTTTCAAATAATTGATAAAAAATATCTTTTTTCTCTTGATATGGTATATTAAAATCAACTGTTACTGTTTGCGGTGACAATCCATGTGCTGTCATTGTATCCTCATAAGCCTCTCGACGTCTCTTAGCTGGCGTTTCTAACTCAACAGGACCATTAGTATGAATGATATGTTTCGCTCCTTGTTCTATTAAAACTGTGGTTGCTAATTTTCCACCCTGATAATTATCTGACTCAATCACAGGAATATCTTCATTCATCACTCGATCTATCGCAACAATCGGTAAGTTTTGGTATTTGTATTCTTGAATGCCTTGATTATGCGTTCCAACAATCAAGCCATCTACTTGCTCTGATAATAATTGATTCAAATAATCAGATTCTTTTTTGGTATTATTCATTGAATTACCAATCAAGACTTTGTATCCATCTTCATACAACTTTTTCTCAAGTGCTTCGACTAATTCACCAAAGAAGGGGTTAGCGACAGTTGGAAAAACTAGTCCAATAATATTTGTTTTTTTATTATATAGTTGTCTTGCCACCACATTTGGCTGATAATTTAATTCCTCCATAGCCTCGTGCACTCTATCAATGGTTTTCTGACTTAAATACCCTCTATTATTTAACACCCTTGATACAGTAGTTTTTGATACATTTGCTCTTTTGGCTACATCTTCTAACTTTGGTCTCATAAAACTACCCCTCATCATTATTCTCTGTCTAGAATAGCATAAAAAAGGCCTTTATAACAATTCATTATAAAAGCCTTTTTACTAGTATTATTCTTGTAATTGGTTTAATCCTAAAGCAAAGTTACCCAATGTTGCTGAGCCATTATTTTTAATTAATGGTCGAGTGATGTATTTGTCTAGAGGTGGTAATTCAACATAATCATTTAAGAGTTCAGCCACATTTTGACGAACTTTTTCAAGTAATGTTTCATTTGCCACACTTCCGCCAAATACGATTTTATCTGGGCGAATAATCAAGGTTGTTTGAATCACTGCTTGTGCTAGATAGTAAGCCATAATATCCCACACTGGATCAGTCAATGGTACTGTTTCACCTTTTTGACCAAGACGGGCTTCAAATGTCGGGCCAGAAACTAATCCTTCTAAACAGTCACCATGATATGGGCAGATACCTTTAAACTCTAAATCATCCGGATGACGTTTTACAAATGTATGCCCCATCTCTGGATGTCCTGCTTCACCTAGAAGTTCACCATTAATCACTGCACCACCACCAACACCCGTTCCGACAGTGTAATAAACCAACGAATTAATTTTTTCATTTGATAAAGTCGACATAATATATTCACCATATGCTGAACCATTGACATCTGTTGTCCAAGACATTGGCACATCTAATTCTTTCTGTAAATAACCTAGAACATCAACATTTTTCCAACCTGGTTTTGGTGTGGTTGTAATATAACCAGATTTAGGTGAATGTTTTCTGATTTCAATTGGTCCAAAAGATGCTACTCCAAGAGCCTCAATATCAAACTGTTTAAAATACTCCACCGCCTGTTTTAATGTTTCTTCTGGTGTCGTTGTCGGGAACGTTATCTGATCTTTTACTCGGTAATCTTCATCACCTACTGCACAGACAAATTTTGTTCCACCTGCTTCAATACTACCAATTAACACAATAAAACCTCCTTAGTTATAAGAAACTGCATTGTTATCTAGTTGATAAACTGTATAAGAGATAGTTTCTTCTTCACTAACCGTCACATAAACATCTGTTTTTTCTTCTGTATAGAAACGTTCAGTAAACACAAGCTCCCCTTCATTAATGAAGATTTCAATCGAACTTGTATCAATAAACACTCGTAATGACAGCTTATCACATGGTTGAATTGTACCATATCTTAAGTCATCTTTGTCACTACGTTTTAAAATAAACTCATTCGTTGCTTTAGAATAGGTTAATAAAACTAATTCTTCATTAGATGTTTTTAATGAAAAGCTTACTTCTTCTTGATTAGTTCCTGTAAGAGGAATATCTACTAGCACTTCACTAGATGATGCATCTTCTGCTACTAATAATTCTTTAGAAACAACTGCAGAATCATTTGAAACTTCTTTTATTCTTAAGCCTTCTAATTCTTTTACAGGTGTCATATAAAGATGATCATTTTTTAATCTCAATTCACGTGGAATCGTTAAAACTCCTGCCCAGCCATCTTCTTGCTCAGGCATTGGGCTTTCCCACATATCCATCCAAGCGATCACAATTCTTCTACCATCTGGTGCTAATGTTGTTTGTGTCGCATAAAAATCATGTCCTTTATCCAATTCATGGAACTCTCCGCGTGTAAATGTTGCTGTTTTATAGTCATAATCACCAATAAAATAACCTGTTTGGAATAGATTTAAGTAATCTTTCCCTTGAGCATCTATCCCTTGTGGTGATAATAATAAGATGTCTTTTCCATCAAGATTGAAAAAGTCTGGGCATTCCCACATAAAGCCTTCTGTTTTTAATCCATTTGCTTTAGAAATAGGTCCTTCATATTCCCAATCTAATAAATCTTTAGATGAATAAACAATGGCTCTACCTAATCCATCTTCACCTTGACTACCTAAAATCATGTAATAAACGCCATCTTTTTCCCAAACTTTAGGATCTCTAAAGTGATGTGTATTATCTCCAGGTTCTTTAGCAATGATAGGATTGTTTTCATATTTTGTAAAGTGAATACCATCTGTACTGTAAGCCATATTTTGATTTTGCCAAAAATGTTCTTTATCTCCATCACCATAATAATGATGTCCAGTATAGAATAAGTATAATACGCCATCTTTTTCGATTGCACTACCTGAGAAACAGCCATCCTCATCTTCTTTATCACCAGGTGTTAAAGCAATTGGTAGACTTTCCCAATGGACTAAATTTTTACTTCTTGCATGTCCCCAATGCATCGGACCCCATTCAGTACTATATGGGTAATGTTGGTAAAACACATGATAGTATCCATCAAAGTAGCAAAAGCCATTTGGATCATTAATCCAACCAGATGGTGCAGCAACATGATATCCTAAGCGGTAACGTGAGTTAGTTAATTCGATTGGTTTTTGTTTTGTCATAATAAATCTCCTACTTTCTTTTATTTTATAATTATTTTTATATTAAGCTCTAACAAATGGATCTCCTTGCACATCTTGATCATCCTTTTTAATAATGAAGAAAGCATACACACCTGCGATAAGAACAATAAATGAAATAATTCTAAATGTTGATTGATAACCAACTGCATCTCTTAAAATACCAAGTGGTGTAGATAGGATAACTTGTCCAACTTGTGCGGCAATTTGGAAGCCAATCATATAAAGTGTGGCAGATAACTTAGTATCAAAATGTAAGGTGAAGTAGCGGAACATTGGTAAAATAAACATTGGTACTTCTAAAGCATGTAACATTTTAATACAAGAAACAGCAATTGGAGATGTTGTAAAACCACATAATCCAATACGAATACACATAATTGTCACACCACATAATAATGTATTTCTGACACCAATTTTTCTCATGATGATTGGGACAACTCCCAACATAATAGCTTCACAGAATACTTGAACAGCATTTAATGTTCCATACATTTTTTCCCCAGCAGCTGAAGTTGAAAATAAACTAGTATAAAACCCTGGAAACATTTGTTGATCAAATACATTATAAAAAGTCCAAGAAAAAACGATAAAAATAATAATGGCCCATAATTGTGGTAATTTTAATAAACCAAACATTTCTTTTAATGAAGGAACACTACTTGATTCAGCTTGTTTGTCTTCAAATTCTTTATTTGCTACTCTTTCAGCTTTTGGTTTCCAAAGTAATAAATTTAGTAATAATAATACTCCAAAGAATGAACCAGCCCAGAAGTTTAAGTTTGGATTTTGTACAAAAAGGAATCCGGCAAGTAATGCCACAATAGCATATCCAAATGAACCCCATGCTCTGGCTTGACCATATTCAAAATCAAACAAACGGCTAAAACGTTCTGTTACTGCTTCAAAAATACCAACCGATGATAAGAATCCGGCTGATAATACCACTGCTCCAACAATAATACCTAAATTGAAATTATTTTCTAATAATGGTGCGTACACCCAGATAAAGAATGGTCCAACGAGTGAGGCAATAACTGCTGAAAAAATTAGCAATGTTCGTTTGATATATAATTTATCTTGCAATGTTCCATAGATAAACATAAATATCAATGTGACGAGTGAATTGGCTGAAAATATCGTTCCGACAGCGCTACCACTTAATCCCAAACCATTAGATTCAGAAGTCAGCCAGAGCTGGAAGAATGACCACCATACACCCCATGATGCAAAAAATAGTAATAAGGTCAGTGAACTTTGTAAATAAGATGGATTTTTAAATGATTCTTTGAATTTTAACATATTGGTTTCCCCCAATTATAGTATATTCTCCCGGCCCATGACAACCGGTTAACATTTTTATTTTGAAAAGCGCTTTCTATGTTTCAAAGTATAAATGAAATCCGCTTTCATGTCAACCGGATAACATAAATTGTTTTATGAATTTTTTGTAAAACAAAAAAGAAGCCTACAACAGCTTCTTTTTAAACACTTATTAAGATGTTAATCGGTCAATAAAATGGGAATATGGAATATCCAACTCATTTCTCCAATACTCATCTGTTTCCTTTAGAAATTCCATTGCTCGAATATGTTGGTTGTTCTGTTGATAATAATAATAAACAATCTCTACGTAATCCTCTTCTAATAACAAATCTTCTTTAAATTTATAAAGGATTCTTGTCATGATAGATTGGTCGACACAATTCTGCTTAATAGCTTTCATTAAATATTCCAATACTATTTGATGAAAATGTTGACTATACTCTTCTGCCCATAAATAATCACTCATTGCAAAATAGCGTTCCTTATAGATATCAAGAACTTTCATAATATTGTGCAGCGTTATAGGTTCTTTGAGAAGTCCTTTTAATTTATTTAATGGTGTTTCAACAGGATAAGTTAAAATGTATCTACCTTGTTTATATATAATTGGGTTTTGTAACTTATTCTTTTTAAACACTTGGCGAATTTGATAAATCGTTGTGTGCAGCATCATCGTACTTGACTCTTTTACTTGGTCTGGCCATAAGTACTCTACTAATTGTTCTTTATTTAAGCCTCCATCTGAGAAGTGCCATAATATAAAGAGCAGTTCTAATGCTTTTTTAGTTCTAAGTTCTAGTAGTGTATGTTGATTTTTAAATATCTGGCCTTCTGAAAAGATATCAAAAATAAGCGGTCGTTGTTGTTCTACTTTTTCTTCTTTTCTAGATCCGACTTTTTTAATCATTTTTGCAAAGCGATTTTTAGTCACTGGTTTTAGTAAGTAGTCTATGGCATTTACCTCAAATGCCGTCACAGCATATTCTGAATAAGCTGTGACAAAAACAATGTTGACTGTGGGATTAATTCGATTAATTTCTTCGGCTAATTCAATTCCTAACACGTTTCCTATATTGATATCCAGTAATAATAATTCTATGTCCAATTCTTTAACTTTTTCAACAACTTCTTCCCCAATAGTTGTTGTGTAAATCAAGGTTAATCCTTCTTGGGCATTTACATGTTTCTCAAGTAGTTTTAGTGCAGGTATTTCATCATCGACAATCATTGTACGCATACAAATATCCCCTCTACTAATAATCTAAATAAAATGATACATTGGTTCCTTTTCCAACTGTTGACTCAAAAATCAATTCTTCTCCCATGATTTTCTTAAATCGGTAATACGTATTAGTTAAACCAATACCAACTGGCAATTTTTGATACCTCATATGTAGAAAGTCCGACATGGTTTTATCCGTACCATTCCCATCATCTTTAATGACTACTTTTACTTGCGAATCAGTTACTCGCGAAATACAAATAGTCAACGTTCCATTTCCTCTTTGTGGTAAAATACCATGTTTAATAGCATTTTCAACAATCGGTTGGATTGATAATGGAATAATTTCAACTTTCTTCAAGTCAAGTGTGCCATCTACTTGCCAATTTATTTTTAGTTTATCTCCATACCGAGTTTCTTCGATTAATAAATACGATTTAACGAGTCGTATTTCCTCCTCCAAAGTAATCATGCCTTCATTATCATAGTGATATTTACTATGTAATAGAGTCATAAATGCATCAAAGACTTCTTCCATTTTGTCTTCATCTTCACTTGATAAACTAATGATTGTGTTCAACGTATTAAATAAAAAATGCGGCTCTATTTGTGCTTGGAGCCATGATGCTTCAAAATGAATCGCTTGTTCTATATTTTGCTTCATCCCAATTAATATTTTGACTCTCGCAGATAACTCGACAGCATCAATTGGTTTTTCTATATAATCATTTGCTCCTGAACGATAAACTTCATTTAATTCAACTTTATATTTATTCGTAGATACTACCAAAAGGATTGGTAATTGAATGATCGTATGGCTTTTTCGAATGTCCCCAACAAACGAAAATCCCGTTTCATTTTCTAAAATAGTATCTGCTATGACGAGGTCAATATTATATTTTTTTATATAGCCTAATGCGTCTGTCGTATAGTTTGTTACAATAACTAGTGTCTCTCTATTTTCTAACATTGTGCGTATTGCAAGTAGCTGTTTAACATCACTACTCACTACTAATATGGTTCTTTTCTTATCTTGAACTAAGTTTTCATCTAATGTTATAACTTCAAAGCGTTCCTCAGCATAGACATCTAGTTCTGGTGCTTTATCAAAGGTAAACTTCATGTTAATACCATTAGTTATTTGTTCAACTGCTAAACTACCACCTTGAAGTCTTGTCATCGAATGCAACAAGCTCATCTCAACACCATACATACTTTCGAATAGCGTGTCATCTTCCATTAATTCATGTAGTGACATATTCATAATATGAATTTGATTTTTTGAAACAAAACATTCTGTGAATTTAACGTTTAAAACGATTTGTTCCTTTTCATTCATTTCAGTGTAAAAAGTTAACGTCCCTAACGGAATAATTCGTTTGGCAATAAACAATACTTGGAAAATTAATTGCACGAAATGTCTCACATTCCCATAAACTACATCTGTTGAATAATCAATATCCATCACAACTGTTACATCTTGATAGAACTCATTTTTTGTCACGATACTCGTACAGTAATTAATTTTCTTTGTTATCGATAATGGTTCAACAAAATCATTTTTTAAAGAGAACTCACTATTTGATAACTCAACCATATTATTCACCAATACCAAAATGTCTTGATTCGCTTCTTCTAACATAGCCAGGTCTTCTCTAAATACAGCGTCTGTTGTATTTTGAGTTTGTAACATAATCGTACTGATTAAGTTATCTATTTCTTTAATTGGCTTTCTTAGTTTAATGGCAACTCGTGATAGAAAACTATTTTTAGATTCCATCGCATAGATTAAATTAGTATTCATATCTTCCATTTGAATATAAACACCTTGATAATGTTTCAGCCAAGTAATCATCAAACAAAAGACTGATATTAACAAATCAAAAGGATAATAAATATAAACCGCTCCTGTAATAAAAGAACAGAGCCATGAAGAAAGATGCATCATCAAACTACCTAATGATATTAGGAAAAACACTTGAGACGGCACACTTTTCTCTAGCTTTCTATTAGCTGCGATAAACGTTATACTTAATGATAAAATCAAAAATAATATAAAAAGAATGGATGTACTTTGGATGATTTCTATCGGTAAAAAAATACATCCTATTAAACACATCACTTCAATTTTAATTATATATTTTAAAAACTTCTTATATCTTGTTGAGAAGTTTTCTATAACTAGCTTTATAAATAGCAAAGATATTATAATAATAGTTACATTAACTAGCCTCGTATTAATTTGGTATGGGATATCTATCCAATGATGTAATAATTTTTCCCCTAAACCTATCATGAATAATAGTGAAAAATTAACTAAAATTATAACAACATTTAATACTTCAGGTTTTCTATGAACAAATGCATACAGACCTAATAATAAAATCACAGTTAACATTAGAATTGACAAAGTTATTAGCTCTAAACTATTAGAAATGTTCATTTGATTAATTAACACGTTTGAATCACCAAATAAAATTTCCCTAACAATACCGCCGGAACGAGTATCCGTAAAATTAGATACTTGTATAATGATATCAACAACTTCTTTTCCTTCTAATTTGTTAAATAAAAGTGTTTTCGGTGTATTCTTTGGTTCGCTTAGTTTACCAGATGTCCCTACTACACCGGCTTCATACAGTAATTTATTATCAACATAAATTTTACTAGCGCTATGTATACTGACCAAATGTATGGCAAAACGTCTCTCATGCTTTGGAAGATATAATTTCAAATGATATGTACCATAGCCAATTTTACTTTTTTTCTTAAATTGTGTTTTCCAATCACCTGGCACAGATATAATCTGGCTATGATAATCATCAATATTATTTAATGTTAATAATTCATTAGGGTAAAAAGACCATTCACCATTTAGTGAATAAATTTTATCGTCTAATTCATTATTATCAAATGCAACAACTCCTTTATCGCCTTTTATTGGTATACTTCCGAACTGGTTTTCCCAAAAACTACGGCCAAATAATGAAAGAGATACAAAAATTGCTAAAATAAAGTACACCCAAACACGATATGACTTTTTACCCATAATAATCATCTCATTTACCCTTTTTATGTTTCCCTTTCAATTTTATCATTATTTACTGAAAAAAAACTGAACTATTGTATGTAAAATGTTGGTTTATTGTTAAAAAAATTGACGATTTTATAGAAATAGGCCATTTATTTCACTCTTTCTCCTCGAATTAACAGACGTTGTAAATCGGTCGGAAAAGGATGACACGTAATCAATGTTGCTAAGTCTTTTCCTTTTTCTATTTCTAAGATATCAGTATCGTATGGGTAAATAATTGTTTGGGCAAAAATTTCATAGGTTAATGTTTCTTCTAATGTATGGATATAAAAAACATCCCCACTTTTCAATTTATCTGCATGGCGTAACATCTCTTGTGTCCATAATCCACGATGTCCAGCCAATACAGAATGTGTACTTTCACCTCCAACTGGTAGTGAAGATCCTTCAACTAATCCAACCCCATTATTCAAAGCTTCATTACTTGAATTTAGAAAAATAGGAACAATTAAACCTAACTTAGGTATTTCTAACATTGAGAAAATATCATTTTTTTCCATATCAAGACAAGATGCCATTTTATCGACACTTTCTTTATTTGAATTGAATGGATCGGTAATTCCTTCGCCATCTTTTATATTTTCATCATAACAGTGCCTAATTTTTTCTGTTTTTTCCTTTGCCTCATCAGTTTTCATATGCGCCACTTGATTTTTATATGTCTCGTAACTTCGTTTATTTTTTAAATCATAATAAACTCTGACAGTTTTAGGAAAAGTGAGTAGTCCTACTCCAATAAAAAGAAAAAGCAAAATCAAAATCCAACGTTTTTTTTTCATTTTTTACCTCGTTTTCTTTTGTTCGAGTTCTTTTTATAACGATAAATCAAGTACATTATTAATAATAAGAATAAGCTCAATCCTATTCCTGTATAGATATATAATTTTTTCAATCCGTTTGACGCTTCTTTATGTAGCACTTTTGCTGTTTCATCGTAAGGAATACGTTTTCCAGTTACTAACAAACGATGCGTGTTAATCATATAAGGTTCACACGTTAATAAAGTCACTAATTCTTGATCTTCATCTTGTGTTAACCATTCTGTTTCATTTGGTAAAACAATCTTATCTTTAAACACCTCATAAGCATGTGTTTCTCCTAGCACTTCAACAAAAAATACATCGCCATTTTCTAACTTGTCTAAATGCCTAAATAATTTTGCCGTGGGTAGCCCTCTATGTGCTGTCAATACTGAATGCGTTCCTATTCCTCCAATTGGTAAAGCAGAGTTTTCTAAATGTCCAACACCTTTACTCAGAACTTTTTCGTTTGAACCATGATAGATTGGCAACTCTAAATCAAGTTTAGGAATTTTTAATACCGCAATAACTTCACCTAGGTTTAGAGCATCATAATAACTTTTACTCCCAGCTGATTCCGTTCCATTTTCAAACGGGTCAACAAATATCTGCTCTTCTTTTTTGATTTCCTCGTTATGAATTCTGGCACGTTCTTCAGCTGCTTCTTTTTGCTTGTTATCTAATTTTTCCATCATTTCTTCATACCCTTTTACCTTTTGGACATGTCCTGTAGTAGATACCATATTAGCTACGAAAGGATAAGAAAAAATTGCCATTCCGATTAATAAGAAAAAAGTAATAATTGTATTTCTTTTCATTTTTTCTCCTTATACATTAAAAGAATCCTAACCCCTAAAAGATTAGAATTTTTATGTCACTGTTTTTTTATCATAAAAATATACACATAATACCAAATTTGTACTAACTATTTTTATTGTAACAATTAATCAATGAACTTCTAATGAACATATATTGACATAATTTTGTGTATAGGCCCTATTGAATAAGGTAATACTAAATTTTTAATTGTTGCTTCTAAACCATAATGATAACTCCAATAAGAATTAAAAAATTTTAGGTCAGTATTATCATTGAAGCGACCCCTCACTGTTAGACAAAAAAATATAACAGTGAGGGGTCGCTTCAAACTTATTTCTATTATTTAATTTTTCTAACTCTTATAAACGACAAGCCTACTGATATAAACATCAAGCCGATTACACTTGAAAGTAATATACCACTTCCACCTGTTTCTGGTAACTCCCAACCAGTTTTTGTATTTTTTACAGTTAGTATTATATCTGAATTTTTTGATGTAATCTCAAATTCTATTGGTTTTTGTAGAATATTATATCCTTCTGGAGCTTTTACTTCAGTGATTGTATACTTATCATCTAATAAGTCAGAAATATCTGCTAACCCTTTATCATCAGTAGTTAAAGTTGTGATAATCTCATCTTTACTATTTTTCACTTCAAATACTGCACCTGACAATGCTTTACCTGTTACAGAGTCAACCTTTTTAATCGTTAATTTACCTTTTATTTTTTGATTTTCTATTGTAAATTCGTGTTGATATTTATCATTAGTTACCTCAAATTCAAAAGTATCACTTGATAAATTATATCCATCTGGAGCTTTTGTTTCTTTGATTGTATATTTTCCTAAAGGGATATCTTCTAATTTAGCTATTCCTTTATCATCAGATACAATTGTTTTAACGAATGAACCATCTTCATTACTAATTTTAAATTCTGCACCTGATAATGTTTTTTTAGTTTCACTATCAATTTTATTGATAGTTAAGTTTCCAATGTCCTCATTCATATACACACCTACTTGATGTGGTTCTACTGGTTGACCTTGATCTGTTGCTACTGCAAATGAATTCCAAGCTGCTCGCTCAATAGGGTTCGTTGTTTTGTCTAGAATTTTTTTGTTTGTTATCTGATCAACAGAGGGCATTTTCATTTGATAGATAATATCCATATCGACTCCAGGTATCCAATTTGTACCAGGAACTAATTCTATTTTTATAGAAGAAATTTTTGACCAATCTGAGACTGCTGATTCTCCCAACCATTTAGCAGGTTTGAATTCTGGTAAGTTACCCACCATTGGTAATTTATCTTTATCAGTCGTATATCTATACAGTTCATCTCTGGTTGGCTGTGATTCTTCACTATAATAAACAGATACTTTATTCTTCCATTCTGTTGGCAAAGTAACTGGTCCGACTAATGTAGGTCTAAATTGACTACCTCTTGATATATTATCTGTCAATCCAAGATCTCCATTAAAAGGTAGTACATCAATTAATGTCATACTTGAAATGTCTTTTCCTGTTGAATTGGTTAGATATAATCTATAATCAATCACTTCTGACGGTTTTGCTTCTATAAATTTAGACCAACCTGAAGTATTATTTTTTATATACTTTTCTGTTTGTAAATCATACATATTAATCATATGATACACATTACTTGACTTAATTCGAGGACTATCTTTTTTCCCATCTTTGTTTAAATCATCTATATCTGTTTGTAAAATAGTATCTGTCACCGAACTATTATTAACTTTTGGAACATCTAGTTTTTTATTGCCTGAAAAGCCGTACACATCAAAATATAATGAATTTGGAGCTTTAGAACTAATATCTATATCTACTTCTGCTGAGAGTTGTTGAGAAGGTCTAATATATTTTTCGTTCCATTCAAATTTAACTAACTGTCGATTCGTATTATTATAATTTTTATCAATTATCTTGAACATTCCTGGAATAGATTCACCTGAGTTATCAAAATACTTATCATTTTGTTTTTCTGAAATCCTTACTCCTGGCGGGAGTAAAACAACTGATTCTAATTTTTCTGAAATCGAGCTAGTAGATGCAGATGGGCTTGAGTATATAATTTTCATTCTATTTGTTCCAACATCTACTATTCCATTCTCTTGTTTGTCTAATTCTATCGATATATTAGCAATTGGTGATTCTCCACTTTTATTTTTTACTATCTGGGCCGTCCTATCTGCAGCAGGTGCTTTAGCTCCTTCCGGAGCATCAAATTTGTGATTGAATTTAATATTATTACTTGTACTATACGAAGGAGGCTGAGTTTTATGATTGTATGACGATTCTCCAATCATATTAAATTCATTTTTCACTTCTCCAACATAACCTGGTTCTACAGTAAAAAGGTATCGACTCATTTGTTTATTTGCAAACCCCATTGGGACGGGACTATCAAATACATATTTTACTTCTGCTACTCTGTCTCCTTTTTTTAATCCTAAATCTTCCAAACTAAGTTCCACATTTGTTTTAAGATTTTTTAAAGTAATAGTATCCATTTTTCCATTTCTTACGTATGACAATACTACCTTATATGTAGGGTTTTTAGCTAAAGGTAATTCTAATAGTCCATCTTCCTTTGTTCGTCCTAAAAACCATGTATTGTCACTAGGTAATATTAATTTATCTAAATATAAATGTTTATCTATAGTGTAAATAATATCTAATTTGTTTAAATCTTGTCTTGCCCCATAAACAGTCGCTCGAACTCCATGTCGAAATCCTAAATAGGCACTATCATCTACTGTTATATTCGGATTTAGTTCATTATTTGTAGCATATCCACCTTTACTATTCAAAGGTCCATAGTGAGCTGGAACTATTATAGCTCCTTCAGTATTAGCTGTATCACCCATTGATTTATATACAGTAATTGACGATGATGTTTCTGGTTTTGGATCTAAAGGTTTTTCATCAATAAATAGAGTATCTAAACTTGCTTTATTTTCCAGCTCTTTTCCGACTAATTTGTCATTTTTTTCTATCTTAGTATAGACAAGAATTTCTGTTTGAAACAAACTATCTTTACTTGATTTTTGTTCTTCGAAACTTGGTACATCAAAATTCCAAGTTAGTTTGTTTTTTGATATATTAGTCTTTAGCTCTTTACCACCAATTAAAGCTTTGTTAAACTCTAATCCACTTGGCAAAATATCTTGAACAACTATTTTGTCTCCTTCTTTTAAAAACATCTGCCCCGTTTTTTTATAAGGTATACTTACTTTGATTTTCCATGTGATATCAACACCCGGCATAGCAATAGAAGGTTTTCCATTCAATTTTTGTTCAACCACTTCTTTGGTAATAGTTGTGGCATTTGATGCTTTCACAATAATACTACCTTCTTTTGATAAATCAAGAATATCATTATCTAAAAAAGTAAGATTTGCTTGAAGATTTATTTGATCATTATTTTTCATATAACCATTAGTAGTACCTACCTTCACGACTATTTCATAAGTTTGTCCTGATTTTAACTCATCAAAATCATACACTAGTTGATTATTTTCCTCATCATATAGTGGAACAATATTAGCTATGGCTAATTCATCAAGATTTTGTTGAAATCTTGTCCATTTGTTATTAGGTAATTTAATCACCATTCGAACATTTGTATAATTAACCTGCGATCCTGTTGTCTTCAAAATAATTTTATACAAAGCATCATTTCCTGATTCGACTGTGTCAAATACTGGTATAACTGATAAAAATCTCTGTAAGTCAGGAGCGCTTGTTACATTATTACTATTATCATATATTGACTGATCGTCTTGCTCTCTTTCTAGCATTCTTTCATTTAACTGCTTAACATTAACTTGTTGTTTAAATTCATACTTTGCACCACCCACTAATACATTATCTTTGTACACATTAAATGATAATAAACTTTCATTATCTTTAATATTTATTAATTGAATAGGTATAATACTATTAGTGATATCTTTTTTTTCAATAATCAAAGTAGTATGATTTTCTATTTGATATTTCATTCCAAATAAATCATAATTTCCTTCTTTGGGTATTTCTACCTTAACTTCATCATAATCTACCCTGTTTTCCAAAACTAAATTGAATAGCCCATTGCCTACATCTACTTCTTGTATAGAAAAATCATTATTTTTATCTACAGCATAAATTGTTTGAACTGGATATACAAACTGTGTTAATAAAATAATTACTGTCATAAATACTCTTAAATTTTTACTCACAAAAAAATCTCCTTTTATTTAATATTTAATTACAATCAATTTTTATATAAAAATTTAATAAATTCATTTTTAATAAAAAACGATTTCATAAATACAAAAATGCATAGAAAACTAGATATTCTCTTTTTCCGATTACCTCATTATTCATTTTATGTTCATTTATAATTTAAAATGAAGAGCTCTAACCTACTGATCAGAGCTCTTCTTATTAATTTTATTTAAGCAGCTTTTTTATCGCGTTTGAAAATTAATACAAATGCCATAAACATAAAGCTTAAACCACCTAATGTGAATAGTAATGTACCCATTCCACCAGTTGTTGGTAAGTCCCAACCTGATTTTGAGTTTTCTACTGTTACTTCTTTATCATTAACTGTATCTTGAACTACTACCTCTAATGGTTTTGTTAATAGACGATATGGTTTTTCTACACCTTCTTCTGCTTGATAAGTTGGTGCTTTTGTTTCATGTAGGTAATATGTTCCAGGTGTTAATCCTGTGATGCTGATTTGTCCTTCTTTATCAGTTGCAATGTCTTCAAGTTTACCTGTAAACTCTTCACCATTAACTCGAATTGATGTTTCTGTTGCATCAACAACATTTTTTCCTTCTTTATCAGTTGTTAATTTAAATTCTGCTCCTTCTAAGAATAAAGCATGATTATTTTTATCAACTTTTAACACTTTAAGTCCACCGTCTTTTGGACGAACTGTTACGGGTGGTGTTACGGGTGGTTCTTCTGGTGTTGTTGGTGGTAAGTTTGGATCATTTGGATTTTTTGGTTTAGTGTATGATCCTTTATTGTTATCAAAATCAAGTTTAGCCTTATTCGGAATACCTGTTGCCATTTCTTCTGGTTTTAATACAGCATCTTTTTTGATTTTTGATGTAAAAGTTACTTTAACATCTTGACCTGGTGTTAATTTAGATAAGTCTTTTACTTCCCAAACTAATGTTTGACCTTCTTGTGTAAATTCGATGTTATCTTTTGTTGTCCCAGTAACTTCCCAGTTACCTGTATATTCTAAACGATCATCTAATGTATCTGTTACACCTAATAAAGCATATTTATCAATATCATTTGGTGTTTTAATCGTTAAGTTATATTTGTATTCAGCTTCACGGTCTACATCATGATGCTCTTTATCTTCAACATCTTTTTTAATTTCTGGTTTTTTGTAGTTAATTAGTTCTGCTTTATTATCTTTTGCAGATAAGTATTTGTCATCTTCTGTCCATTCAACAACAACTTTTTGTCCTTCAGCATCTTTTTTAACTTCAAATTCTAATTTACTTAAATTAATTGCTAAACCTGGTAATGTTGAAACTTCTCGGAAGAAATATTTACCCGCAGCTAATCCACTTACTGCAACTTTTCCATCAGTTTTTGTTGTTAAATCCGGAAATTCTTTACCTTCTGAATCTTTTGCTTTTGTACCATCAGCATTAAATAAGTTAAACACAACACCTGTTAATAATGTTCCTGTGTCGTCTTTTTTAATTAATTCAACATCTCCACGAACTGTTTCATTCTTTGGATACACATGAACATCATAGTTTAAATCTTTTCCATCTTTAGATGTCATTGGTACATCAACTGTAAATGCTTCTTTATTCAAGATAACATGATCTGGTCCAGCTGTTTCACGAACTTCGTAACGACCTAACTCTAATCCATTATCTTTATTGAATACAGCTAAACCTTCTTCATTTGTTACTGCCGTAATTTCAACTGCATCATCTCCAGATACTTCTGTCCATGTATCTGTCGTTGGATCAAAATGATGTGTCTTTTTAAGTGTAAAAGTTACATCTTTTACTGGTGTTCCCTCAGCATTTTGTCCTGGTAATCCAGTCCCTTCTTCACCAGGTTTTGTCCCTGGTTCTTGTTCTTTTTTTAGAATCGTTAAAGAAGGATTCTCTGGTGAACCTTTAACTGTTGCTGCATTAACAGCCACTACACCTGATAAAAGTGTAGGTAATACTAAAAATAACATTAAAAATAATGTTACTAACTTACTTTTAACTAAATTCATAGTTACTCTCCTTTTTTTATTTTTTATAAAGGAGAAAGGGACAAGGCCCTTTCTCTTTTTTATAACAAATTTATTTAGATTCGCGACGTTTAGATGTTAATAGCATCCATCCGCCACCTAACATAATACTGCCACCTATCGCATAGAAAATTAGTGTTCCTATACCTCCAGTTGATGGTAATGGTGGAGCTTTTTCGAAGTTTTTAATCGTTAATTCTACTAAAGTATTCTTATCATTCACTTCAAAGAATAATGATTTTTGTAATAACGCATAACCATCAGGTGCCGTTATTTCTTTTACTGCATATTTTCCAAATGGTAAATTCTTTAACTCAGCGATTCCATCCTTATTTGATTTTATCGTATGTTTTGTTTTACCATCTTCACTCACTATCTCAAATTCAGCATTAGGTAAAACTTTACCTGTTTTGCCATCTAGTTTTTTGATGATTAAATCACCATCATGTTTTTTACTATTTTTAATCGTTTTCTCTATAGAAAGTTGCGTTGCACTTATCTCAAAACTAATTGGAGTATCCAACAACTGATAACCATAAGGAGCTTTTATTTCTTTAATGGTGTATGTGCCAAAATCAAGATTATCAACTTTTACAACGCCAGTATTATCAGTTTTAACTGTATTAATAATTTTTCCAGTTGAATCAATTATTTGAAACTCAGCATTTTCTAACGTTTTATTAGTATCAGAATCAACTTTTTTGATTACCAAATTCCCTTTTTGACGATCATTTTTAACTGTTTTTTCAATAACTAAATTATTTCCAGTTATTTCAAATGGTATAGCTTCTTTAGATAATTCATAACCAGTAGGAGAAGTAACTTCTTTAATGGTATATTTACCTAAATCTAAGTTTCCTAATTTAGCTATCCCTTGATTATTAGTTGTAATGGTATCAACTAATGTGCCATTCTCTTTTTTTATTTCAAATTTCGCACCCGGTAATATTTTGTTATCCTTTGAATCAACTTTTTTAATCGTTATACTACCCTTTTGTTTACTATTTTTTATAGTTTTCGTTATTTTATAGTTACTATTTGTAATCATCACATCCACAGATTTATCTAGTAACTCATATCCAGATGGTGCTTTTACTTCTTTTAATTCATATTTACCTAAAGGTATTTTATCTAAAGTGGCAACTCCCTTATCATTTGTTGTTAGCGAGTAAGTAAGTGTTCCATCCGATTTCTTTAATTCAAATTTGGCTCCTGATAAAACTTTATTGTTGTCTGCATCAACCTTATTGATGGTTAAACTTCCTATATGTTCATCCATATACACACCAACACGCTCTGGTTCCACAGGTTGCCCCTTATCTGTGGCAACTGCGAATGAATTCCAAGCTGCTCTTTCTTCCTTATTTACTTTAGGATCAAAAATTGCTTTGTTTGATGCCTGTGCTACTGTTGGAGTTGTCATGTTAAAAGTTATATCAATCTTTTGGCCTTTAATCCAAGTGTTACCTGGTAATAGTTCTATTTTAAATGAGTGAATATCAGACCAATTTTTAACATTTGCTTGTGTTTGCCAATTTGGATTTTCTGCTCCTGATGGATTCCCTAATTTAGTAGTTCCTGGAGCGTAATCTGTATGTCTAATTAAATCATCTCGTTTAGGTTTTTTTGAAGTACTATAAAATACATTCACTTTCCCTTTCCAAGCTTCAGGTAGTTTTATAGGTCCTGTTAGTCTAGGAGTAAATTGACTACCTCTAGAAATGTTATCTGTTATCCCTAAATCTCCACCAGATGGTAAAACATCAATCAGTGTCATACTTGATAAATCTTTCCCTGAAACATTATCAAGGTGTAACTTATAGTCAACTTTTCCACCAGGGGTTGTTTTAGTTAATTTCTTCCATGCTGTATCACTAGGTCCTTTTACAAATTTTTCTGTTTTTAAGTCATATTCACCTATTAACGTATATCTATTTCCAGATTTAATACGCGGCCGTGACTTATTACCATCTTTATTTAAATCATCAGTATCATCTTGTTTAATTGTTTTTCTTATGTTATTTGCTTCGCCCGTTGGCACTTTCAGATTATTATTACCTGAAAAGCCATAAACATCAAAATACAAATCTGTGGGTGCTGATTTTCCAATTGTCACATTCAATTCAGCTTCTAATTGTTCTGACGGTCGAATATAATTTTCATTCCAAACTACTTTGATAAGTTGTCTTCCACTATTGTTATAATTGTTATTTAAAACAGTGTAACTGCCTTTAGCATCAGTAGAAACACCCGATTGTTTTGTATATGAAGCGTTTGGATTAGCTCCCAACTTAACATTTGGTGGCAATAGAATAACCGATTCTAATTTACTATTTAAAGTAGTATCAGAACTATTCATATTAATTAATTTTATTAAAACTCTATTCCCACCTTTTTGTACAACTCCACTATTATGATTTTTTAATTCTATAGAAATCCTCGTTGTTGGTGTCCCGTTATTATTTGAAGCGATTATACGTGCGGTCCTATCACCTGACAAATCTGTTTTTCCTTCATATAGTTCTTTAAATTGCTTACGATAATTAAATGGATACTGTACTCCGTTACTATAATTACCTTGTAAACTTGGATTATAAGTTGATTTACCAACCATATTGAAAGTATTTTTTACATTTCCTGTATAGTTTGGCTTAATAGTAAAATCATATAAAAATAATGCATTCGTCATTATTCCCTTAGGTATTACTTTATTAAAGATATACCTAACTTCCTTCACCCGATCAGTAGACTGTAATCCTAAATCAGTTAAACTATATGTTTCTCCTTCTTTCGGTGCCTTGATTGTCCTAGTTAGTTTAGTACCGTTTCTAAAAAACGTTAACTGGATATCATACTTTACAGGTACAGGTAAAGGAATATCTTTTTGTGACTCTGCCACAGTTCTTCCCATTTTCCATTGGTCACTCTCTGGAAGCTTTAGACTTTCTAAAAACAAATTATTATCAATATTATAGATGACTTCCAACTCATCTAAATTATGATTTTTGTTATAATATCCAGGTGCAACTTGGTGCGCAAAACGCAGTTTGCCAGTGTTTTTCACTATTGGATTAGGGTTTTTATTGTCAACATTCCCTATATTCGCACTTCCATTAAGTGGTCCAATATGGATAGGAACAATCACATTCCCAGAAATTTCCCCACTATTTGCATTGTTCGCGAATACTTTTAAACTAGATTTTGCAGTTGAACTAGGTTCTTTAAAATCCATACCTACAAATGCATTTCCTGTTCTAACATTATTAGTAAGTGTTTTTCCAACTAAATTATTATTGTTATTAATTCTGGTCCAGAAAACTAATGTTTGTTCGTATAAATTATTCTTCGCATTTTTTTGTTCGGCTATAGTTGGTGCTTTAAACGTCCAAGTCAAAGTTTGTCCGTTTTGAGCCGCTTTTGGTGTTCCAGTAACTAACTTATTGCCCAAGTATGTCAGTCCACTAGGTAAAATATCTTTTACTACTATGTTACTACCAGGTTTTAAATATAATTGACCTGTATTTTTTTTAGGAACAACTACTTTTACACGCCATTGTACAAATCCATTTGGTGTAGCAATTGCAAGTCGTTCATTTGCATCAGTTATTCTAGTAGATTCTTTTTCAACAGTTATTTCCCCACTTGCTTTAATGGTTACTATCCCTGAATTTTCTTGATCATGTTTGCTATACTCTTTAGGAAATACCATAGAAGCTTTTACTGTAATGTCTCTATTATTTGGAATTTCGCCATTTGTTGTTCCAACTTTAATTACATTTTCATACGTTTGACCAGACTTTAATGTGGCAAATGTATATTCTAATCTCTTTTGGTTTTTATTATATGTTGGTGTTACCCCGGCAATTTTCAACTCTGATAATGCTTGTGTAAAATTTGTTTTATCATAAGTTGGTAACTGTATGTTTAACTTCACATTCTTATATTCGACTTGTGAACCAGTCACTTTTAAAATCATTTTAAAAAGAGCATCATTACCTGCATCTACAGTTTTCGATATTGGTACTATTTTAATATCTCTTTGCAAATTTGGGGCTGTCGGTGCGGCACGATTTGAAATAGCAGCTCTTGGTGCTATTTTATTAGTTTCTAAACTTGGTACTAGACTAAAGGAATCTATACTCTCAGATGTATCGACTTCATTCATATTTTCTTCTATAGTAATTTCTTCAGGAATCATTGCTGATGACTCTTCTATAAAACTTGGTGATGAAGACTCACTTAATATCATCGAGCTAGTATCAATGGACGTATCTGATACAGTGCTACTTTTAATTTCTTTATCTAATTCAAAATCATGCGTATATTTATCAATTTTCTTATTACCCTTATATGAAGTAAAAGTTAATTTATTTTTTTTTTGTTCCAAATTAGATAGTTCTAAAGAAAATTGAGACACTTTTGTTTTTTTAAAAGTCAATTTATTTTCTTTTATATCAAATGATATATCATCTGTTTCAAATTCTTTAAAAAGCTCTTCTTGGTTATAATTTGAATCTTTTGGGATGTTTATATCAAAAGAATCATACTCAACTTGTTTATCGATTTTTATTTTAAAACTTGCTTTATCTTTATTTATTTCTTCAGTATTAACTGTAAAAAAACTTGAATTCTCTTCAGATGCCATTGAGATAATTCCTTGTACAGGAGAAACAAACTGAGTTAGTATAAATAACAATAAAATCGTTATAGTTACTTTCTTTTCCATATCTCTACTCCTTATTTTTCTATATAATGCATTATATCAATCAGCCAATGAACTTCGACTGAACAATTCGTTCGATTACTTTTTATATTGATATTGATATAAATAAAACATGTTAGATTCTTCATAAAATTTTATCCTTTATGTTTAAATAGAAAATAAATTTATTTTTCCATTTATTAAAAAAATATGATAAAATAGTGAGAAATAATTTATTAGGAAGTGACTTGTATGGAAGAAAAAACGATTGTACCAAAAGAGTACCAGTCTTCACTGTCTGTTTATGACACACAAAAAGCGATTGGATTAACCAAACATTGGTTTGAAGAAGCTTTAACAGGAAGTTTAAAACTAAAAAGAGTATCTGCTCCATTATTTGTAGATGCATCATCTGGGTTAAATGATAATTTAAATGGAGTTGAACGTCCTGTTCAGTTTGATGTTCCTGCTCTAGAAACACCTGCTGAAGTTGTTCATTCATTAGCCAAATGGAAGCGTACAGCGTTAAAACAATATGATTTTCATATAGGAAATGGTATTTATACTGATATGAATGCCATCCGCCGTGATGAAGAATTAGATAACCTACATTCTATCTATGTGGATCAATGGGATTGGGAACGGGTTATTTCAAGAGAACAACGTAATCTAGATTACTTAAAACAAACCGTTCAACAAATTGTCAATGCAATCATCGAGACTTCTAGTCGCTTGCATACTAAATACCCTTCTCTATCTATCGAACTTGATAGCAATGTCTCATTTATCACGACACAAGAGTTAGAGAACTTATATCCTGATTTCAATGATAAAGAACGTGAACAAGCTTATGTAAAAGAGCACCCAACAACATTCATTATGCAAATTGGAGATAAATTATTAAGTGGAAAACCTCATGATGGCAGATCACCTGACTATGATGACTGGCAATTAAATGGGGACTTGTTATTTTGGCATGAGCCACTACAAACAGCTGTGGAAATATCTAGTATGGGGATTCGTGTGGATGAAACATCGTTAAAAGAACAGCTAGAAAAAGCCAACGCCACTGACCGATTGAAATATCCCTATCATCAACAAGTTTTAGCAAATGAGTTACCTTTAACAATCGGTGGTGGGATTGGTCAAAGTCGTTTATGTATGTTACTACTTGAAAAAGTACATATCGGTGAAGTACAAGTCTCTTTATGGGATGAAGAAACACTTGATGCATGTCGTGGAAAAATAAACTTACTATAATAGTAGAAAAGAGCACTTCAAGAAAATTATCTTGAAGTACTCTTTATTTTTTCTCTCATTAATTCTATTGACTGATAGGAAGCTTTGGGACTTAAAAAAGAATTCACCTTTTGCCAATTCTTTTCATTATTCTTTGCCCAATAGTCCATCACTGCTCCTATACAGATACAGACTGGTGCTAATGTTTCATTTTTAATTGATAACTTATAGTAATCACCTTGATAAACGGTATGCTTTTCCATGAGCATCAATCGCTCTTTAAGAGAGTAGATACGATACGACTGTTTATTTACGTTAGCCAAAACGAGCCAGTTTAATTGTTTCACTAAATAAATATCACGATTAAACGAGATCAACCGTCCTAATGATCCAATTTTTTCATGTCTATCATACAAATCAAAGTGTGAAGGAAAAGCATAAGTCATTTGTTTCACTGTTGCTAATACTTCCCCGTTCATATTATATACAGATAACACATCACCTTTTACACCCCAACGACCTACTAAAATATACATTGGTTTATCTTGAGCATTTTTTATCACTGTCCGAACATTGGCTGACAGCACATGTTCATTGATGTAATATGTTTCCATCGTTATCAACTTCCTTTAATTAAAATCTTTTATTTAAAGATTTTCTTCAATCGCACGTAGAATAGCTTTTCCTACACCATCGTCAACATTTGTATCTGTTTGATATTTAGCCACTTCTTTTACTTTATCTTCAGCATTCCCCATGGCGAAACTCACGCCAGCAACTTCTAACATTGGTAAATCATTAAAGTTATCACCAATTGTAAAGACCTCATCCAGTGAAATACCACGTTTTTCAGCAATAAATTTCACGGCATGACCTTTTGTTGCATTAGCATGGTTAATCTCTAAATTATTGGCACCTGAAGACGTTACATGGATATCTTTTAATTGATGTAATTTTTCTAAGCTTGACTCAAAGGCCTTAGTTCCTTCTTCATGAAACGCAATGACCTTTAAAATTTCAACTGCTGGATCATCAACTAAAATGTGGTAATCTTTAGTGTATTTAACTGGTAACATTTTTAATTGTGTTGATGCCATAGCAACAGCCATCTTAAAAGTTAGATGAGGAATATTTTCAGATAATAAAATGGCGAATTTTTCAATTCGTTGTGCCTCATTATTTGAATAAACACCTTCTGTGGTCATTAATTCATAATACAAATTATCTTCTTCTAAAATATCCATTGATTGTTTGACAATCTCTTTATCTATGCTAACTGTGTGCAGAACATTATCAAATTCATCAAATATCTGCGCCCCGTTTCCTGTAATCATGCCACAGTGAATACCGGCTTCATTTAATACTGGACGTGCCTCAGAATAGCCTCGTCCTGTTGCTACCATAAACTCGACACCGTTTTCGGCTGCCGTTTTAATCGCTTGTTTATTTAACTCAGAAATATCTAGATGGGATGATAAAAGCGTGCCATCCATATCAGATGCTATCAATTTAATCATAATGTTCCTCCTAGTTCTTTTATTATTATTAGTGTACCATTTTTTTTTGAAAGATACATTTATAATAAAAAAATTATGATAAACTAAAAAAGAGGTGACGATAATGTTAAAAAATTTCATTACAACAGATTGGAAAGATATTTTACAAGAGGAATTTAATCAAGATTATGTAAAAAATTTAGAAAGCTTTTTAGAAGATGAATACAACAATAAAACAATTTTCCCCAAAAAAGAAGAAATATTCAGTGCGTTAAACCACACATCTTTTAACGACACAAAAGTCGTTATTTTAGGACAAGACCCTTATCATGGCGACAATCAAGCTCACGGACTAAGCTTTTCTGTTTTACCTGGCACCAAACTTCCACCGTCATTAGTTAACATTTTTAAAGAGCTTGCTGATGATTGTCAAATAAACATGCCAAATACAGGTGATTTAACTCCTTGGGCAAAACAAGGGGTTTTACTACTAAATACTGTCCTAACTGTCGAAAAATCAAACGCTCATTCACATAAAAACAAAGGATGGGAAAACTTCACAAACGATATAATTAAATCACTAAACAATAAAAAAAATCCTATCATTTTTGTTTTATGGGGAAAACCAGCTCAACAAAAAAGGAAGCTTATTGATCAAGAGAAACATATTATTATTGAAGCACCTCATCCCAGTCCTCTATCAGCTTATCGTGGTTTTTTTGGTTCGAAACCATTTTCTAATATAAATTTATCACTTGAAAAAACAGGACAAACACCAATTGATTGGTCGTTATCTTAATCTGTATTAATTAAACATAAAAACTGTTTTGTTTATATACAAAAAAACGTAAGATAATTATGTAAAGTCTAACTTTTTTATAAAAAACAGAACAAAATACTGTTCTTTTTGTTCAAAAACATGATATGATGAATAGGTGAAAAAAGTATAAGAAAATTGGAGGATGTTTTCGTGGAATTATTTGACCAACTTAAACATAAAATTATTAACAAAAATATACGCATGGTATTCCCTGAACCGACAGATGAACGCGTTTTAGGTGCGGCTGTCCGTTTAAAATCAGACAACTTAATTGAACCAGTTTTAATTGGAAACCCAGATGCTATTAAAGAGTTAGCTGCTTCACGTGGACTAAGCGTTGATAACTTAGAAATTATTGATCCAGAAACCTACGAGAAATTTGACGAAATGGTTGCCGCTTTCATTGAACGTCGTAAAGGAAAAGCAACTGATGACCAAGCTCGTACTATTTTAAAAGATGAAAACTACTTTGGTACTATGTTAGTTTATATGGATTTAGCTGATGGACTTGTAAGTGGCGCTATCCACTCAACAGGTGATACAATTCGTCCTGCATTACAGATTGTTAAAACAAAACCTGGTGTAAGTCGTACAAGTGGGGCATTCTTAATGTTAGGTAACCGTGATTCAGAAAAATATATTTTCTCTGATTGTGCTATTAATATTAATCCTGATGCTCAAGCATTAGCAGAAATCGCTGTTGAAAGTGCTAAAACTGCTCAATTATTTGATATTGATCCTAAAGTTGCTTTATTAAGCTTCTCAACAAAAGGATCTGCTAAATCGGAAGAAGTAACAAAAGTTGCCGAAGCGACACGTATCGCAAAAGAACTAGCTCCAGAAATGGCGATTGATGGTGAGTTACAGTTCGATGCATCATACGTTCCTTCTGTTGCAAAACAAAAAGCACCTGAGTCAGATGTTGCTGGTCAAGCAAACGTCTTTATCTTCCCTGAAATCCAATCAGGAAACATTGGCTACAAAATTGCTCAACGTTTAGGTGGGTTCCAAGCCATTGGACCTATCTTACAAGGTTTAAATAAACCTATCTCTGACTTGTCTCGTGGATGTAATGAAGAAGATGTTTACAAATTATCTATCATTACTGCTGGACAAGCAATCATGAGTAAATAAATGCTATCCACTAAAGGTACGTAAATCTTTTATGATTTGCGTGCTTTTTTATTTTTTTCTAAATGATATACTATGACTAAACAACTGTTAAAGGAGTACGTTTATGACCGTTTATTTAAACAACGATGACCAAACACAGCGATTTGGTGAGCAACTTGCCTCTCTAGCTAAACCAGGAGATATATTCATCTTAACTGGTGAATTAGGAGCTGGTAAAACAACTTTTTCTAAAGGATTTGCTAAAGGACTTGGCATTAAACAAATGATTAAAAGCCCAACCTATACTTTAATTCGTGAGTATGATACAGGGCGTCTTCCTCTCTATCACATGGATGTTTATCGGATGGAAGGGGATGCTGATGATCTTGGTCTAGAAGAATATTTTGATGGGGATGGCGTTTGCTTAATCGAGTGGGGAGACATTATTAAAGATTCTCTGGATAATGACTTTATTGAAATTTTTCTACATAAAACACCTGAAGACACACGATTTATTACCGTGGAACATCGTGGTGCTAAAGAGAGATTCAATCAAATAACTGACATGATGGCTGCCTATGACTGAGATAGATATTACATTAAGACAAGCTATCCCAAGTGATGCCGCCAATTTAATACAAGCGATTCGTTTTCTTAATACGGAGACCCCGTATTTGGTTGTGAGCCCACATGCATTAAATATGTCAGTTGATGCAATGGAACATGAGATAGATTATATTTTTAATCAGCCAAATCAATTTATTTTACTCGCTTTTAATCATAAAGACATTATTGGTATAGCAACGATTGTCAGCGAAGAAGAAAAGTGTTTTAAACACGTAGGAGAACTTGGTATTACCATCAAAAAAGAATTTTGGGGTCTAGGTTTAGGAACTGCGATGATTCAAGAAATGATCGAATTATGTCTTGAGAATCAAATAATAAAACGAATTGAAATAAACGTTCAAACTAGAAATACTCGAGCCATGAGTGTCTATGAACAAGTTGGATTTGTTTTAGAAGGAATCAAACGCCAGGCTTTTTTATCTGAAAATAATGAATTAATTGATGTTGCGATGATGAGTTACTTATTACCATAAAAAAATCAACGACTTAAACACACAGTCGTTGATTTTTTTATTTTTTAGATGATTTCTTTTTCTTACGTTTTGTTTGATCTTTTTGTTTCTTACTTCCTGATTTTGCAGAAGTCTTTCCTTTAGAACGTTCTTTTGAACTACTTCCACTTGATTTTCTTTTTCCGTTTGTTTTTCCTTTAGACTTCGCTGTATTATCTTTTTGTTTACCTTTGCCTTTTTTAGCTTTTTGTTTATTTGTCCAGAAATAATATCCAGCTCCACTAGCAGCGATAACTGCTACGACAGAAACAATCCATACCCAAATTGGTGTTGATTTTTTCGTTTCAGTCGCTTTTGCTTTCGATGAATCTGTTTTATTAACATCATCACTTGAGGTATTTTCTTCACCATCATTTGACGTGTCTTCACTTTGAGCACTTGATTGTTCATTAACTTTATTTTCTTCACTAGAATTTTTTTGACTATTATCTGTTTTTTCTTTTGAATCGTTTGTGGCATCTTTTTCCGACGCTTTCGTTTCTTCTGTTTCAATGACTTTACCATCTTCAAAATTATAACGAACATCTGTTGACTTATCACCTTCTGCATCTAACATACCTACCATAGCTTCTTTTGTTCCTTTAGGTATTGGTACCTCAAACTCACCTTTATCGTTGGCAACAATTGAGCCTGCCAAATTTGTTAAAAAGATATTAGCATTTGGTGTGGTCTTTCCAGTTAAAACATTCCTATCCTTATCGTAAGTCAAATCGTATAGTAATTTATCATCCGCTGCATGGACTACACCAGAAAAGCTAGCTAATCCAACCATGACAAAGCCTAAAACGATAATTTTTTTCCATTTACCCAACATATTCCCCCCTTATCTTACATCTATCAATAATTCTACTGGACAATGATCACTTCCGTAGACGTCTGATAGAATAGTGGCATCTTTCAATTTTTCAGCTAGTGCTTTAGCAACACAGAAGTAATCAATACGCCATCCAGCATTATTTTTTCTTGCATTAAAACGATAGCTCCACCAACTATATGCCCCTTCTTTATCTGGATAAAAGTAACGATACGTATCAATAAACCCACTATCTAATAATCGAGAGAATGCTTCTCTTTCTTGGTCAGAAAAACCTGGATTATTACGGTTACTCTTCCAATTTTTCAAATCAATATTCTGATGTGCTACGTTTAAATCTCCACATAAAATAACTGGTTTATCTTCATTTAGGTTAGCCAGATACTCTCTAAATTGCTTTTCCCATGCTAATCTAAAGTCGATTCGCTTTAACTCAGCTTGAGCATTTGGCGTATAACAGTTAACCAAATAAAATGTATCATACTCTAGCGTGAGTAATCGTCCTTCCGTATCAAACTCTTCAACATCCATTCCTTTTTTAACAGAAAGTGGTTCAATTTTTGTAAAAACTGCAACACCAGAATATCCTTTTTTTTCAGCGTAATTCCAATACTGATAATAATCTGGTAAATCCATCTCTATTTGGCCTTCTTGTAATTTGGTTTCTTGCAGTGAGATGATGTCTGCATCTATTTTTTTTATATCATCGTAAAAATTTTTTTTCACAACAGCTCGTAATCCATTCACATTCCACGAAATCAACTTCATGTCGTTCCTCCTATTTTTCTCTCTCTATATATTTTATCATAAAATCTCGTGATATTGTGCCTTTAATCTGATTAATCATACATGCACTTTATAGACTCACCAACTATTTAACCAAATTTATGTTAAAATAGTAACACGATGATTATTTGAATTAAGAGAGGGTATTATTGTGACAACTAAAACTATTGTTCAACATTTTCCAAACATAACTATACTAACAAACGAACCACTTTCAAATTATACCTATACAAAAACAGGTGGCCCGGCTGATTTTTTAGCTTTCCCAAAAACAAAACATGACGTCAAACAATTGATTGACTATTGTAAACAAGAAAATATCGAATGGATTTGTCTTGGAAATGCGAGTAACTTAATCGTTCGTGATGGTGGCATTAAAGATGTCGTCATTATGTTAACCGAAATGAATCATGTTTCTGTCGATGACACATCGATTACTGCTGAGTCTGGTGCGAAATTAATCGATGTCTCTTATGATGCATTGAAACACAGTTTGACAGGTCTTGAATTTGCTTGTGGTATACCTGGAAGTATTGGTGGCGCAGCTTACATGAATGCAGGGGCTTATGGTGGCGAGTTATCTGACGTCTTTTATTCGGCTGATATTATTTTTGAGGATGGTTCGATTAAAACATTCTACAAAGATGACATGGATTTTTCTTATCGACATAGTGTTTTACAATCCTTAAAAGGAATTGTTTTATCCGTTACCTTCCATCTAGAAAAAGGTGATGAAGTGTCTATAAAAGAAAAAATGGACGAATTAACACATCTTCGTGAATCAAAACAACCACTTGAATATCCGTCTTGTGGTAGTGTGTTTAAACGTCCTGAAGGGCATTTTACTGGTAAATTAATCCAAGATGCTGGCTTACAAGGTCATATGATTGGTGGGGCTCAAATTTCTGAGAAACATGCTGGTTTTATCGTTAATATCGATCATGCAACAGCAACTGACTATGTTACCCTAATCAAATATATTCAAGATGTTATTTTAGAAAAATTTGGTGTGTCTCTTGAACCTGAAGTGCGAATTATTGGAAGAAAATAAAAAAGTATGACGTTGCTTTTTAGCAAACGTCATACTTTTTGTTTTGAATAAATTGAATCATTACCATTTACCAAATAAGCCAGTACAATAGCAAAAAATGCGTATGGAATTAACTCAAACCCAAATATTTCACCTGCAATAAAAAGTGGCCCAATAATAGTATTGGTTGCACTTGAAAATACCGATACAAATCCAAGTGATGCGACAAATTCAATTGGCAAGCCAAAGAGATTCGCTAGTAACACACCACAAGTTGCTCCTATAGAAAATAGTGGTGTCACTTCCCCACCTTGAAATCCTATTGCTAATGTAAAAATCGTAAAAATAAGTTTTAGTATAAAATCATACGAATAAACTGTTCCTTGATTAAATGCTGCTTCCACTAAATTACTTCCAAGACCTGAATATCGTCCCTTTCCAGCTATAATCAAACCTAACATTAAAACAATTGATAATAAAAATACTTTTTTATACTGTGATAAAGAAATCGCTTGAACCCATTGTTTCACTTTTTTTAGTCCAATAGAAAACATACGTCCTACTAAACCAAATACAATACCAAATAAACATAATAGTCCAACCAATCCGACTGTTAGTTTAGGCACGACTGAAATAGTAGATGAAAATGCTGTTAACCCTAATAACTGTGACACGTAACTGGATGTCACTGCTGCAATACTTGCTGATAAAAGAGACTCTATTGATAAAGTTCCGACTACTAATATTTCCATTGCAAAAAATGTTGCTGCAATAGGTGTATGAAATAATCCGGCAAACCCAGCTGCCATACCTGTTACTAATACTATCTGCTGTTTTTTTCCATAGTTGGGTAAAAATCTATTCCAAATTTTTTCAGTAAACCAATTAGTAAACGTTCCCCCAATTTGGATAGCAACACCTTCTCGTCCAGCACTTCCACCAAATAAATGCGTGAGCCATGTACTTAACGTCACGATTGGTATCAACCTTAAAGGAATCACTTCTCGCGTGTCTTGCCCTACCTCAAAAAGAAGGGTCATCCCTTTTTTACTTTCCTTGCCATATGTTTGATAAAGCCATTCAATAAATATCCCAACAAATGGTAAGAAAAAAATAAGCCACATAAAGTAAGTTTGTCTTACTCCTGTCACAAAGAGTAATACTTTACCAAAAATAACTTCTAACACACCCACACAAATCCCAATTATCAATCCAAACACAATCCATTGTGCTTGTTCTTTTATTTTTCCCATCTTATTCACCCTTCTTTTTCACACAAAAAATCTACATACTTAAATAAAGCATGTAGACGTCATTAGCTATTTAGCAGTTTTAGTTAAAATTTAACTATGGGAGAACATCATTCCCGTTTAAGTTATTTTCATTTTACTCATTTTTTTGAAAAATATCAACAGACTATTATCTATCTTACCGTTTAAAGTATAACACTAATTTAATTTTAATGTTTAAAAAATCATATAAAATTCATATAAAATAAATAAAAAACACACATACAACTGATAACATTCACATGTATCCTAATTAAGTATTTTTTTAGGAGGTTTGAAGAATTATTCATTTTTACCACATTATTCTATTGTTAGGAGGAATTGAATGTCATTATTACTAATTGAAATTATTATCATGGTTGGAACGATTATTTACGGGCTTATGAAAGGAGGCGCACTAGGTTCTGGGGTATCAGCCATTGTCGCCTTGTTTATCATGCTATTCATTTTTAAATTGCCGCCATCATCACCACCTGTTACGGCTGTTTTAATCATTATGTCTATCGGTATAGCAAGTGGTGCTCTACAAGCTTCAGGTGGGATGGATTATATGATACGCGTTGCAACAAAAATTATTCAAAAGTTTCCGAAAGCGATTACAATTGTCGCGCCACTTGTTTGTTTTCTATTCGTTTTTGGTATGGGGACAGCAATGATTGCCTTATCATTAGAGCCAATCATCTCTGAAACTGCTCTTAAATCAAAAGTTAATCCAAAAGGTGCTTTAATTTCTTCTGTATTAGCTTCTAATATGGCTCTACTGTGTAGCCCGGCGTCATCTTCAACAGCATATGTTGTAACCTTATTAGCAGCGTATGGTATTTCTTTAGCAACTTATCTAACAATTGCCTTGCCTGCAACGTTATTATCTATTATCATTTTAAGTATATTATTAAGCTTGGCTAATAAAAAATTACCTTTTGATGAGTCAATCTTAGAAGATATGATTATAGAAGAAGAAGAAACTGACTTAGCTCCTGCCGCTAAAAAATCAACTATAGTCTTCTTACTTTGTGTGTTATCCATTATTGTTTTAGGTTTGTTTCCGAGCCTATTACCAGAGTATAATGTGGATGGTGATCCTGTTAGAATTGCAACTGCTGACTTAGTTCAGATGTTTATGTATTTGTCTGCCGCAATTAATATCATGCTCTTTAGAGTGAAGTCTAAAGATATCTTACATGCCCCAGCTACTGCTAATGCCCTAGGAGCATCCTTAATTGTTTTAGGTCTTGGATGGGTTGGTTCAACTATTTTTAGTGCCCCAAAAAATCAAGCTGTTTTAGTATCGAGTGTTGGGCAGATACTAGCTGACTATCCTTGGGTTATCATCTTTATCTGTTCGTTTGTTGCCATGATTATCGGGGCTCAAACGGCCGTCGCTGCAATTATTTTCCCGTTGGCACTAACACTAGGTATATCACCAATGTTACTTATTATTATTGTTCAGTGTCTAAATGTTAACTTTGTTATTCCAGCACAACCGACGTTGTTACTTGCAGTTGAATTAGATAGAACTGGGCGGACTAAGGTCTTTAGTTTCATCATACCAGGAATAATTATAACAGCACTTTCTATTGCTCTATCTTATGGTATCACACTATTTATGTAATCATTGAATATTAGGAGGATATAACATATGTATAAACAAATCGAAAAATTAATTAATCAAAAACAACATACCTATTTCCAAACAAGTGATAAAATTTGGGATATTGCCGAAACAAAATTCCATGAAAAAGAATCAGCAGACGTGTTGATTAATGTATTAAAAGAAGAAGGATTTAGTGTAGAAACAAATATTGGAGAGATTGACACAGCATTTGTTGCAAGTTTTGGAAATGAAGGTCCTGTTATTGGATTTTTAGGGGAATATGATGCACTACCTAGCATGTCTCAAAAAGCAGGCTCGACACAAAAAGAAGCAAATCCCGATACAGAAAACACAAATGGACATGGCTGTGGACATAATTTACTTGGTACAGCTTCACTTGCTGCAGCGATTGCGACCAAAGATTATATTACAGAGCACAATATCCCTGCACAAATTAAATATTTTGGTTGTCCAGCTGAAGAAGGTGGATCTGGAAAAACATTTATGGCAAGAGCTGGTGCTTTTAATGGATTAGATATGGCGATTTGTTGGCATCCAGGAACAGATAATGCCATTTGGGGTGTAAAAACACTAGCTAATATCCAAGCAGCTTTTGAGTTTAAAGGAAAATCAGCTCATGCTGCAAATGCTCCAGACATGGGACGTAGTGCACTTGATGCTTGTGAGTTAATGAATGTCGGTGGAAATTATCTTCGTGAACATGTGACACCAGAAGCAAGATATCACTATGCGTATATGGATGCTGGTGGTGTAGCTCCTAGTGTTGTCCAAGATCATGCGAAACTTTTATATTTAATTCGCGCACCTAAAGGAAGCCAGGCGAAAGAAATTTATGATCGTTTATGTAAAATTGCAGAAGGTGCGGCTCTTATGACTGAAACAGAAGTAACCGTACATTTTGACAAAGCTTGTTCAAACTATATTCCAAACGTTGTGTATTCTCGCATTATGGGAGATGTGATGATGCATTATGGTGGACCGGAATTTGATGAGGAAGATCAAGTATTTGCTAAAGCAATTCATGACACATTAACTGAAGAAGAAAAACAATTTAGAATGGTTCCACCTGCTACACCTGTTGAACAAAAAGTCTTAAAAGAAAATGTGGGTAAAGTATTAGCTGACTATGTTTACCCATTCAATGAAGTCTTAACTAACGTTACCCTTCCTGGTTCATCTGATGTGGGAGATGTCAGTTGGATTGTCCCAACTGTTCAATGTATCGTTGCAACAGAAGTTCAAAATACCGCCATGCATACATGGCAATGGGTTACAAATGGAAAAAGTGGTATTGCCAAAAAAGGAATGATTCAAGCAGCCAAAATCATGGCAGCAACAGCTGTTAAAGTGCTTGAAGAACCTGAATATATTGAGCAAGCGAAGGCTGAGCTAAAAAATATAACAGATGTAACGCCTTATGTGAATCCAATTCCAGCAGACGTAAAACCAAATAGTTTAGCTTTCTAACAAAATAAAGGTGAAGCAGTTAATTTTGCTCCACCTTTTTTATTATTTAATTTTGACAATCGTTCTTCCAGAATGTGTTCCTTCTAATAATTGTTTCGTCACTGGAACAATATCCTCTAACGAGATTTCATTAGCTATAGTCGCGTCAATCATCTCTTTTGTGATAGTTTCTTTAATTGTATCCCATAACACAGATTTTTCTTCTGTTGATAATTGAACTGAATCAATTCCAAACATGGTTACACCGCGTAAGATAAACGGTAAAACTGTCGTGCTAAATTTAATACCACTTGCATTTCCACATAGAGAAATCCCACCACCGTATGAAATTTTAGGTAGTATTGCTTCTAGTGTTGCCCCACCAATCGTATCAATGACATAATCAAATGATTGTTTTTGTAATGGGCGAGTATTTTCAAGCATTTCTTCGGTACTAATAATATGTTGTACGCCTAAAGAATCCAAATAATCCGTCGATTTTTTGCGTGTTAACGCGGTGATGTTGTTGAAGCCTTTAGCTTTTAATAAATTAATCGCCATACTTCCAACTCCACCTGTTGCTCCGGTTATTAAAATACTGGCTTCTTTGTTTTCACCTAAACCAACAGATTCTAGACGATGAATCGCTTGAGCGGCTGTTATTCCAGCTGTCCCAACAAACGCAGCTACTTTTAAATCTAAATCTTGTGGCACAACTTGAATCCATTCACCTGGAATACGTGCTATTTCACTAAAACCTCCTGTGTGACTTACACCTGTCCCTTGACCAGTTACAACTACTCTATCGCCAACAAATAATCCTTCGTGAGTTGTTTCTATAATAGTTCCTGAAAAATCGATACCAGGAATCATAGGATATGAACGAATAACTCCCCCATTTTTTATCGTTGCTAAGGCATCTTTATAATTTATCGCTGAATACTCAACTTCAACAAGTGTGTCCCCTTCTGATAATCTGTCAACTGACCAATCTTCTATACTTGAGATAATGCTATCATCTTTTTCACTAACAATAAGTGCTTTGAATGTTTTATCCATCATTTACATCGTCTCCTCATCTCTTTGATACACTTAGTTTATCATAAAAAAACAACAAAATGTGATATCAAAAAAATGAATTGATTTGTTGAAAATCATCTTGTATACTACCATCAGAAAGTAAACTAAAAGTTTAATATTAATAAACATCTGTCATTTGAAGTTTAGTATATATAAACTATTAGACTGGAGGTGTTGACCATACTTATCGGGAAAAAAATCAAAAACTTACGAATACAAAAAAATTTAACACAAGAAGAATTAGGAGAACGAACAGATCTCACTAAAGGATACATTTCTCAATTAGAACGGGATTTAAGCTCCCCTTCCCTAGAGACATTTTTCTCCATTTTAGAAGTATTAGGTGTGTCTCCAAAACAATTTTTTGATGAAAAAAATCAAAAACAACAAGTCGTCTATCCTAAAGAAGATCAAACCATACATCTTGATGAAGATAAAGGGTATGAAATAAATTGGTTAGTTTCTGACTCTAATGAAAATGAAATGGAACCTATATTATTAACTCTAGAAAAAAAAGGTGAATACAAAGAATTTGAACCATCACAATCCGAAACATTTGGTTATGTGTTACAAGGAAAAATCTATGTTACCATAGGTGAAGATACCTATATTGCTTCAAAAGGTGAAAGTATTTATTACCAAGCACTCAACCAGCACCAAATATCTAATGCTCACGATGGAGTTAGCAAACTCCTCATTGTTGCAACAAATTCTTATTTATAGTAAAGGTGGGAGAAAATGAGTCACACAATTATTGAATTTAAAGATGTCGTGAAAGAATACGACGACACCACTGTATTAAAAAAAGTGAGTTTTGAAATCGAACAAGGAAAATTTTATACCTTATTAGGTCCATCAGGATGTGGTAAAACAACGATTTTACGTTTGATTGCTGGTTTTAGCGAACCAACATCTGGAGAAATTTTATTTGATGGAAAAGTGATTAATAAAGTTCCCGCAAATAAACGTAAAGTAAATACTGTATTCCAAGATTATGCTCTTTTTCCTCATATGGATGTTTATGAAAATGTGGCATTTGGGTTAAAAATCAAAAAATTACCTAAAGAACAAATTGATGTAAAAGTACGTGAAGCTCTACGTTTAGTTCAGTTATCTGGTTTAGAAGAAAGACAAATCAGTGAGATGTCAGGTGGACAAAGACAACGTGTCGCAATTGCTCGTGCCCTTGTAAATGAACCTGAGATTCTATTATTAGATGAGCCGTTATCCGCTCTTGATTTAAAACTTCGAACTGCCATGCAATCAGAGTTACGTGAATTACAAAAACGTTTAGGGATTACGTTTATTTTTGTTACTCATGATCAAGAAGAAGCATTAGCTATGAGTGATGAAATTTTTGTTATGCATGATGGAAAAATCGAGCAAAGCGGCTCTCCTTCTGATATTTATGATGAACCAATCAACCGATTTGTCGCTGACTTTATTGGTGAAAGTAATATTGTAAAAGGTATTATGATTGAAGACAATTTAGTTGAAATCGTAGGCAAACAATTTGAATGTGTCGATGGCGGGATGAGAGAAAATGAGCCAGTTGATATTGTCATGCGTCCAGAAGATATTTCACTTGTTCCAGTTGAAAAAGGAAAATTAAAAGCTACAGTGGACACTCTTTTATTTAGAGGAGTTCATTATGAAATTTTCTGTATTGATTCTGAAGGAAATGAATGGGTGGTGCATTCAACTAAGAAGCCACTTGAAGGACAAGCAGTTGGTTTATTCTTTGAACCAGAAGACATTCATGTCATGCGTTTTAATGAATCAGAAGAAGATTTTGATGCCAGATTAGAAAGTTATGACGACTAAGGAGGGTTGATAAGTGACACAATCAAAACGTTTTTACACGATTCCATATTTTTTATGGATAGCTCTATTTGTTATCGCACCTGTTATTTTAATTATCTACCAATCATTTTTTGATATTAATGGACAGTTTACATTGAGTAATTATCAACAATATTTAACAAGTGGAACTTACTTGAGTATGACCTTTAACTCATTATTCTACGCTCTACTTATTACCCTATTTACACTAGTGATTAGTTATCCAACAGCTTATTTTTTAACAAAATTAAAACACAAACAACTGTGGCTCATGTTAATTATCTTGCCTACTTGGATTAACTTGTTGTTAAAAGCTTATGCGTTTATTGGGATTTTTAGTATCCATGGTGGAATTAATAACTTTTTAGATACTGTTGGTATTGGGACTCAACAACTTCTTTTTACAAATTTTAGTTTTTTAACCGTTGCGACCTATATTGAAATTCCATTTATGATTTTACCTATTTTTAATGCCTTAGAAGAAATTAACCCATCTCTTATATTTGCCAGTCGTGATTTGGGAGCAAGTAATTTTGAAACATTTAGACGTGTCATCTTCCCACTATCTTTAAATGGCGTAAAAAGTGGCGTACAAGCCGTATTCATCCCATCACTTAGTCTATTTATGCTGACTCGCTTAATTGGGGGAAATCGTGTGATAACACTTGGAACGGCCATCGAACAACATTTCCTTGTCACACAAAACTGGGGTATGGGCTCAACTATTGGTGTCGTTCTAATCATTGCGATGTTTATCATTATGATGTTAACTGGTGAGAAGAAAAAGAAAGGAGCGAAGAAAAAATGAGCAACCGTAAATTTAATTGGAGCCATCTCTATTTGATTTTAGTTTTCATTATTCTGTACGCACCTATATTTTATCTAATTTATTATTCATTCAACGCCGGTGGAACGATGACCTCATTTACCGGATTTACGTTGGAACATTACCAAGCTGTCTTTGAAGACACCAGGTTAATTGGTATTGTGGTAGACACGTTCTTACTGGCTTTTCTATCTGCTTTAATTGCTACTATTATCGGAACGTTTGGTGCAATGGGGATTCACTACACCAAACAACGTGGCGTGCGAAATACGTTACTAAGTTTAAACAATATTTTAATGGTGTCTCCTGATGTTATTATTGGAGCAAGCTTTTTAATTCTATTTACTTTTCTTGGGACTTGGTTTGGGTTTCATTAGGTTTTATGTCTGTACTACTCTCTCATATTGCTTTTAGTATCCCAATTGTCGTTTTAATGGTCTTGCCAAAAATGCAAGAAATGAATCCATCACTCATTGATGCTGCACGAGATTTAGGAGCAAACAACTGGCAGGTACTAAGACAAATTATCTTACCTTATTTAACACCAGGAATTATTGCCGGATATTTTATGGCATTTACCTATTCATTAGATGATTTTGCTGTGACATTTTTCGTAACAGGGAATGGTTTTAGTACTTTATCTGTTGAAATTTATTCTCGTGCTAGACAAGGGATTAGTTTAGAAATCAATGCCTTAAGTGCCCTTCTATTTCTGTTTTCTATTTTATTAGTGACTGGGTATTACTTTATTAGTAAAGACAATAAACCAAAATACAAAAAGAAAAAAACACAAAAAATAGGAGGGAAATAAGATGAAAAAACTCAATGCTCTTTTTTCAGGTATTATTCTTATTATCATCCTATTAGCCTTCACTTCTTTTAACTTAGAAAAAACAAGTGGTGCTTCTGGTGGTCGTGTGTTAACCATCTATAATTGGGGGGACTACATTGACCCTTCGCTAATCAAACGATTTGAAAAAGAATACAATTATAAAGTCATTTACGAAACCTTTGACTCAAACGAAAGCATGATGACTAAAATCAAACAAGGTGGAACAGCTTATGATTTAACCATTCCAAGTGAATACATGATTCAAAAAATGGTAAAACAAGATATGCTCATTCCACTTGATCATTCTAAAATCAAAGGACTAGAAAACATAGATAGTCGTTTTCTAAATATTCCATTTGACCCAAACAATAAATTCTCCATTCCTTATTTTTGGGGAACCTTGGGTATTATCTACAATGATGAATTTATTAAGGAAGGCCAAATCAAACATTGGGATGATTTGTGGGATCCTTCTTTAAAGAATAATTTGATGTTAATTGACGGAGCCAGAGAAGTTATTGGCTTGGCACTAAATAGTGACGGGCATTCATTAAATAGTAAAAATGATAAACAATTAGAGAATGCTTCAAAAAAATTAGATGGACTAAGTTCCAACGTCAAAGCGATTGTAGCTGATGAAATCAAAATGTACATGATAAATGGTGAAAGTGCTGCTGCGGTCACATTTTCTGGTGAAGCTGCTAGTATGCTAGAAGAAAATGAGCACTTGCATTATGTGATTCCAGAAGAAGGATCTAATCTTTGGTTTGATAATTTTGTAATTCCAAAAACAGCAAAAAATATTGATGGCGCGTATGATTTTATTAACTTCATGTTAAAACCTGATGTCGCTGCTCAAAATGCTGAATACATTGGCTACTCTACGCCAAATAAAAAAGCGTTAGAAATATTACCTAAAGAAATTACGAATGACCCACAGTTTTACCCAAGTGACAAAATTATCGAGCATTTAGAAGTGTATGATGATTTAGGTCAAACGTATTTAGAGCTATATAATGATTTATTCTTAAAATTTAAAATGTATCGTTAAAGATAGGATTTTTTTCTATCTTTTTATTTATTCAATAAAATCTCTAAAGTCAGTACTTAAATTGTTTTATATTCGCTCTTTTTTCATGTATAATCAAACAAATAGAATATTTTGAAGAATTGGAGGTAGTCAATGGAAATCATCGAAAAAGCCCCGGCGAAAATAAATTTGGGACTTGATGTCCTTTTTAAACGAGATGATGGTTATCATGAGCTTGAAATGATTATGGCAAGTGTCGATTTATCCGACCGCTTGATTTTAAAAGCTATTCCAACTGATGACATCATTATCAAAACTGACAATGGCTTCCTACCAGTAGACCGTAAAAATAATATTTATCAAGCAATTGATATCATGAAAAAAACATATGGGTTTACTCAAGGTGTTGAAGTAAATTTAAAGAAAAACTTACCCGTTGCGGCTGGTTTAGGTGGTGGCAGTAGTGACGCTGCTGCAGCATTTAGAGGGGTCAATCGCTTGTTTAACCTTGGTGCGACATTGGAAGAAATGGCTGAATTATCCGTTCCAATCGGTACAGATATCCCGTATTGTTTATATGGGCAAACAGCTCTTGTTACTGGTGTTGGTGACCAGGTTAAACCACTATCTCACCCAATGCCACAGTGTTGGATTGTTCTAGTCAAACCCAAAATCAGCGTATCCACTCCTCGCGTGTTTTCAAAAATACAAGTTGACTCACTTTCGCATCCAAATATAAAAGCTATATATCATGCAATTGAAAACCAAGATTACCAAGAAATGATTCAACATTTGGGGAATTCTCTAGAATCGTATACGATGGAAGTTTTTCCTATTGTTAAATATGTTAAAGATAAAATGTTAGAATTCGGAGCAGATGCAGCCGTCATGAGTGGCAGCGGTCCTACTGTTCTTGCGCTTTGTAAAAAACGTTCACGAGCTGTTCATGTGGCAAATGCTTTAAAAGGATTTTGTGATGAAGTGTATTTAGTTAGGACATTAAACAGATAAGAAGTAGAAACTAATCTGCTTTTTATCTGTTTTGTTATTGACAACCGATCAACTATTCTTGCTTTATTTTGACACAAATGTTATGATTCTTTTGATTTTAAAACGTAACGTTTACGATTAAAGGAGGTTACTATGAATTATATTGACGTCAAACACCTCACTTTTTATTATGATGATGAACCTGTGTTGGAAGACGTTTCTTATACAGTCAGTCCAGGTGAATTTGTCATACTAACTGGTGAAAATGGTGCGGCAAAATCAACATTAATAAGAAATACACTAGGGTTACTAAAACCTGATGAAGGAGAAGTTTATATTTCCCCTACCAATATAGATGGACAAAAATTAACAATTGGTTATATTCCACAACAAATCGCCTCATTTAATGCGGGATTTCCAAGTACTGTATTAGAGTTCGTTCAATCGGGCAGATTTCAACGTGGAAAATGGTTTAAACGTTTAGATGATGTTGATCATCGACATGTCGAAAAAGCTCTTAACTCTGTTGGCATGTGGGATATGAGAAAGAAACGCATTGGGGATTTATCAGGCGGACAAAAGCAACGCGTCTGTTTAGCACGCGTATTTGCGACTGATCCGGATTTATTTGTACTTGATGAACCCACAACAGGGATGGATGAATCCTCTCGTAATGACTTTTATAAATTACTACAACACAGTGTCAAAGAACACAATAAAGCAATTTTAATGGTGACACACGATCATGAAGAAATAAAAGAGTATATGGATCGACATATCCACCTTGTTAGAAAGGAGGAGACCGAATGGAGATGTTTTCATATGAGTTCATGAGACGAGCACTAATTGCGGCTTCCATGATGGCTGTAATCGCCCCATCTCTTGGTGTGTTTTTAGTATTACGTAGACAATCACTTTTAGCAGATACCTTATCACATGTTTCTCTTGCAGGGATTGCACTTGGTTTTTTCATTAATGTTAACCCAACGATCACCACATTAATTGTCGTGATTGCTTCTGCCTTTGTTTTAGAATACATTAAAAATCTTTACAAGTCTTATTCAGAAGTATCTACTGCGATTTTAATGTCAGGTGGATTAGCTGTTGCTTTAGTTTTAATGAATTTAACTAAAGGGAAAAATTCAATGAATATTCAACAGTATTTATTTGGCTCTATCGTAACAATCAATTGGCAACAAGTTAAAATACTAGCTGTCTTACTAGTTATTATAGTTAGTTTATTTTTAGTATTGAGAAAACCAATGTATGTATTAACTTTTGACGAGGACACAGCACATGTTGACGGACTGCCAATTCATGTACTATCTATGCTATTTAATGTTATTACTGGAGTCGCTATCACTGTGATGATTCCTATTGCTGGAGCATTACTTGTGTCAGCGATTATGATTTTACCAGCCACTATCTCGATGAAGATTGGGAAAACTTTTTCGACTGTGATTTTAAGTAGTATCGTAGTTGGATTTATTGGCATGACTTCTGGTCTTGTTACATCGTATCAATTAGATACACCACCAGGCGCAACCATCACGTTAATCTTCATTGTGATGTTTATTCTAATCAATTTACTAACTAATGTTCGTAAAAAAAACAGACAGGTTTCCAAATAATCTGTTCGTTTTCACGAACATTTTTTATTTATTTTCAAAAATACTTTGCTTTTTTAAATTTACATACTATAATAGTCTATATTACTTAAATTTAACTTTAAAAGGAGTATCTTAATGAAAATAAAACGAAGTGAACGATTAATTGATATGACTGCTTATATCTTAAATCACCCCCATACATTAACTCCTCTGACTTATTTTGTAAAAAAATATGAATCAGCAAAATCTTCAATCAGTGAAGATTTAACAATTATCAAAAAAACATTTAAAGAGCGCGGTTTTGGTGTTCTTGAAACAGTGGCTGGAGCTGCTGGTGGTGTTATTTTTACACCATCTATTCCATTTAGTGAATCAAAAGAAATGATTGATTCATTATGTGAACGCTTATCTGAACAAGATCGATTACTTCCTGGTGGGTACGTTTATCTATCTGATTTACTTGGAGAACCGCAACTACTTAAACAAATTGGACAAATCATTGCAACGCAGTATGCTAATAAAAATATCGATGCTGTTATGACGGTCGCAACAAAAGGTGTACCAATCGCTCAAGCGGTATCATATTACCTAAATGTTCCATTTGTTATCGTGCGTCGTGATTCTAAAATCACTGAAGGCTCTACTGTAAGTGTCAATTATGTATCAGGTTCGTCTGAGCGAATTGAAAAAATGGAGTTATCAAAACGTAGCTTAAAACGTGGGTCTAGAGTGTTAGTCGTAGATGATTTCATGAAAGGTGGCGGAACGGTTAATGGAATGAAAGCCTTAATCGAGGAATTCGAAGCCGAGCTTGTTGGTATCACTGTATTTGCCGAATCAACGTTCAGTGGTCGTCGTATGGTTGAGGACTACACGTCACTTATTTGCGTTAAAGAAGTCGATACAAAAACTAAAAATATAACGGTTGTTCCTGGTAACTATTTTTCTGTTATGGGTGCAGACGCCATAGATGAATAAATTTAAGGACTTGAATATCAAGTCCTTTTTTTGTTAAAATGAAGTGTTTAAAAATACACTTAAGGAGTGTCAATATCGTGAAAAATAGATTTGCTATCATTTTAGCAGCTGGAAAAGGCTCTCGTATGAAGTCTTCTCTATATAAAGTACTGCATCCAGTCGCTGGAAAGCCTATGGTTGAACATGTTCTAGAACAAATTGAACCTTTAAACACAACTGAAATTGTAACGGTTGTTGGGTATGGTGCTGAAAAAGTACAAGAACAATTAGGTGGGCGCTCAAAATATGCTCTACAAACAGAACAATTAGGGACTGGGCATGCTGTTTTAGCAACGTCTGATTTATTAAAAGACAAAGATGGTACAACATTGGTTATCTGTGGAGATACTCCCCTACTAACTAAAGAAACACTAACTAAATTAGTCAACCATCATGAACAATTAAATGCCAAAGCAACTATTCTATCAGCTGTTGCTGAAGATGCTACAGGGTACGGTCGTATCATTCGAAATGATGAAAACTTAGTCGAAAAGATCGTTGAACAAAAAGATGCTTCAGAAGCAGAACTTGCCGTAACAGAATTTAATACTGGAACATATTGTTTTGATAATCAATTTTTATTTGAAGCATTAGAAAAAGTTGGAAATGATAACGCACAAGGTGAATATTACTTGCCAGATGTGATCAGTATTTTAAAACAACAAGGTGAAGTTGTCACAGCGTATATCATGGACTCTGAAGAAGAATCAATGGGAGTTAATGACCGTGTTGCATTGGCTAAAGCAAATCAATTAATGAAGCAACGTATCAATGAAAAACATATGCGTCAAGGTGTATCATTTATCGACCCAGACAACACATATATTGAATCAGATGTCGTTATTGGGGCTGATACTGTGATTGAACCTGGTGTGATGATTAAAGGCAACACAACGATTGGTAATAATTGTATCATCCGTTCAAATTCTACTATTACTGATAGTAAAATTGGCGATGGTGTTGAAATTAAATCCTCTACGTTACAACAAGCAGTCGTTGGAAATCATTCTGATGTTGGACCTTATGCTCACCTACGACCTAATACTGTGATTAACGAAAACGTCCATATAGGCAATTTTGTCGAGATTAAAAATGCTTCCATTGATGATGGATCAAAGGTTGGTCACTTAACTTATGTTGGAGACGCAACTCTTGGTAAAGACATTAATATCGGATGCGGTACAGTATTCGCTAATTATGATGGCAAAAACAAACACCATATAACTGTTGGCGATCATGTATTTATCGGTAGCGGAACTATTTTAGTTGCCCCATTAACTGTTGAAAACAACAGTATGACTGCAGCTGGTTCTACTATCACTAAAAATATCAGTGAAAATGACTTAGGTATTGCTCGTGCTCGTCAGGAAAATCTAGAAGATTATGCTAAAAATTTACCCTATAATAAATAATTTCACTGCAAACACTTGATTTATTAGTAGAATATGTCTAATATTTGTATGTAAGTGTATACTCAGTTAAAAAGAAGAAAGTGGAGGTTCTCATGTCTAATCATTACTTTGATCCAAAGTTAAAAATCTTTTCGTTAAATTCAAACAAGCCTTTAGCACAAAAAATTGCTGATGCAGTTGGTGTGGAACTTGGTAAGTCTGAAGTAAGAAAGTTTAGTGATGGTGAAATTCAAATCAATATCGAGCAAAGTATTCGTGGTAGTCACGTATACTTAATCCAATCTACAAGTAACCCTGTAAACGACCATTTAATGGAATTACTGATTATGATTGATGCTCTAAAACGTGCAAGTGCACAAACTATTAACATTGTGATGCCATATTATGGCTATGCAAGACAAGATAGAAAAGCTCGTTCTCGTGAGCCGATTACATCAAAACTTGTTGCTGATATGTTAGAAACTGCTGGAGCAACTCGTTTATTAACACTAGACTTACACGCTGCACAAATTCAAGGATTTTTTGATATTCCAGTGGATCATTTAATGGCTGCTCCTTTACTAGCAAACTACTTTATCGATCATGGTTATGAAGGCGATGATGTAGTGGTGGTTTCACCTGATCATGGTGGCGTAACACGTGCTCGTAAATTAGCTGAAAATCTAAAATCTCCAATCGCGATTATCGACAAACGTCGTCCAAAAGCTAATGTTGCCGAAGTAATGAATATTATCGGTGAAGTAAAAGGTAAAAAATGTGTCATTATCGATGACATGATTGATACAGCTGGAACAATTACTCTTGCTGCTGAAGCCTTGAAAGAAAAAGGCGCAACAGAAGTCGTTGCATGTTGTACTCACCCTGTTTTATCAGGACCTGCAATTGATCGAATCAACAACTCATCAATTGAAAAATTAATCATCACAGACTCTATCCTTTTACCAGAAGAGAAAAAATCTGATAAAATCGAAACAGTTAGTGTTGGAGAATTAATGGGAGATGCAATCAAACGTATCCATGAGAACAAGCCAGTTAGTCCATTATTTGAAAAAAACGTAAATAAAAAGAGGCTGACCCAAAAGTCTCTAGAATAAACTAAAAGGAAGAAAATCTTTTTTCGATTTTCTTCCTTTTTTGACGTAAAAAATAGCACTATCCTATATAATTAAAGTGACGAAACCAACTAAAAAGGAGTGCTATTTATGTATAAGAATTATAACACGAAACAGGTTACTTTATCACTGAATTTAGATATTTATTTAGAAGAAAATGATATCGCTTTTGCGATTGATGAGTTAGTAGAAAGCATCCCTGTGGATGTGTTCTCAGTTTTTGAGCATCGAATGGGAACTTCGTCTTATCATCCAAAAATGATGTTGAAGCTTATTCTGTGTGGCTACACTCAATCTATTTTTTCAGGCAGAAAGATAGAAGCTATGTCTAAAGATAGCATTCGTGCCATGTGGTTAACGCAATCACAGACACCTAACTTCAGAACAATTAATCGATTCAGAGTGAACCCACTGGTTCAACCGATACTTCAAGAATGTTTTATTCAATTTAGAAATCAGCTTGTTTCTCAACAATTAATTGATGAAGAAGCTATTTTTATTGATGGAACAAAGTTAGAAGCCAACGCAAATAAATATACCTTCGTTTGGAAAAAGAGTACACAACGTTATGAAGAATCTTTGAGAGAAAAGTCAAAGTCCTATTATCAACAACTTGTAGAAGAGCAAATTATTCCATCTATTTGTTCAGAAGATGATGAGTTAAACACAGGAAATTTAAAACAAATCATTGATGAGTTGGAAATGAAAGTAAGTGATTTAAGTACTAAAATTGAAAATACTTCAGATGTTCAAGAGAGAAAAGAACTTCGTTCTGAGCGTAAAGAGCCTAAAAAAGCATTGAAAGCTTTTTCTGACTTTATCTATAGAAAGCAAAAATATAAAGAACAACATGATATTTATAACGGTAGAAATAGCTACTCTAAAACAGATCATGATGCCACTTTTATGAGAATGAAAGATGACCACATGATGAATGGTCAGTTAAAACCTGGATATAACGTTCAAATTGCAACCAATCATCAATACGTTTTAGCATATGAAACATTTTCAAATCCAACGGATTTTAAAACAATGATTCCCTTCTTAGATACTATCAAGAAATCTTATTTTGACTTACCTAAATACATTGTGGCTGACGCAGGTTATGGTAGTGAAGAAAACTATCAAGCAATTTTAGATGATTTTGAAAGAACTCCATTAATTACTTATACAATGTATCAGAAAGAACACACTAAAAAATATAAACAAAATCCATTCATTCCAGATAACTGGATTTATAATGAATTGGCAGATACTTATATTTGCCCGAATAATTGAGAAGTCAAATTTAGAAATTACTCTACTCGAACGGATAAATCTGGATTCAAAAGACAACTTAAAATATATGAATGTGAGTCTTGTTTAAATTGCCCAGTTAGAGCATTATGTACTCGTGCGAAGAGTAGTAAAAATCGAGTGATTCAAAGAAATGGGAATTGGGAATATTTTAAAGCTCACGTAAGAGAGCTTTTGAAAGAGGATGTCACAGGAGAAATATATCGTCAAAGAAAAATAGATGTTGAACCAGCCTTTGGAAATCTGAAGGCTAATTTGGCATTCAATCGATTCTCTGTAAGAGGAAAAGATAAGATTTCACAGGAGCTGGGATTTGCGTTAATGGCACTAAATTTAAGAAAACTGAGAAAAAATAGGAAGGATATTAGTAAGAGATCACGAAAAAACAAGCATTCTGAAATGAGAGGTTTCATTTTGGAATGCTTGTTTTCTGTAAAGAGACTTTTGGGTCAGCCTCTTATTTTTAATTTTTGTTTTCTGTTTCGTCTTCTTGTTTAATAGTTGATTGTTCTGCTAATAATTGACGAATGTCTTTTAGAACATCTTCAGTTGTTTCAGCTGTTTCTTCCTCTTCTTCTTCAGCCTTATCTTTAGTCATTAAGTTTTCTGCTTTATTAACAGATTTTACAATAATGAATAAAACAAATGCTGTAATTAAGAATGTGATAATTGCTGAAATCAATTTACCATAATCAAACGTGACACCATTTACTGCAAAAGTCATGCCTTTTGTTGCATCTTCCACTGTTTCTGCTCCAGGAAATAATAAACTGATAATTACTCCTATAATTGGTGTAATCAAACCATCTACCATAGCATTCACAACGCTCGTAAATGCACCACCTATAATAATACCAACAGCCATATCTATTACACTACCACGTGCAATAAACTCCTTAAATTCCTTTATCATTTTCATATCCCCCAATCATTTCCATATTATAGCAAACTTTTTTATAAAAATCATTTATAATAAATTGACATGTAACACTGTTGTAATATATGATAATATACTGTAATGATGTATATTTATTGTGAGCATTACAATTTTGTTAAGTTTTAATCAAAAAAATAAAATCCAATGTGTTTTCCTATCTTACCACCCTTTTTTTTGGTAACCTAGAGAGTGTATCGTCACACTTAAAGAACCACTTGATGACGATAATAAAGGAGTTTTTTTATGACAATTAAATTAAATAACCAAGTGAATTTACATATTATTCCAACAACAAAATATAAAACTGTTCGCATTGTCGTTCGATTTGCAACACCTCTTGATGCAACTTTTAGTAGTAAACGTTCGTTACTTGCAAGTTTAATGGAAACAAATAGTTTAAACTTTCCTGACCAAGTAGCATTAAGTAAAAAGCTAGCTGATTTATACGGGGCAGGGTTTTATGTGAGTGTTAATCGGACTGGTAATGAGCATTATCTAAGTATTGGCTTAAATGTCATTAACGATAACATCGCGCCCAATGGTGTTTCTATTTTAGAAGATTCTGTCGAATTTTTAAAAGAAATTATTTTTAATCCTAATATTAAAGATGGAAAATTTGATGAGGAAACATTTAATCGTGAAAAAGAAAATCTAATCATTGATATTGAATCAATTTTTGATGATAAACAAACTTACGCTTCTATGTCTTTACAAAATCTTTTCTTTTCAGATAGTAAAAATCAAAAAACACCAAGTTTTGGTGATATTGAGCAAATCAAATCTGAAACACCAAAATCTATTGCTGACTACTACAATTATATGATTCAACACGATAAAATAGATATCCTAGTTAGTGGTGATGTTGAAGAAGGATATGTGGAAAAATGTTTTAAAAATTTCGGTTTTTCTGATAGAGAAAAATTGGATACTGAACTATTTTACAAACAACCTTTCAAAAATATTATTCAACAAAAAAGTGAAGTTCTACCTGTTATGCAATCTAAATTAAATATTGGTTATCACTGTGATGTTTATTACCATGATGACATGTATTTTCCATTAATGGTCTTTAATGGACTGTTTGGTGGATTTCCACATTCGAAATTATTTTTAAACGTTCGTGAAAAACATAGTTTAGCTTATTATGCAAGTAGCTCAATTGATCCGTTTAGAGGATTTTTAACTGTACAAACTGGTATTGATAGCTCAAATCGTGAACGTGTCTTACGATTAGTTAATGAGCAATTAAAAGACATGACAACGGGTGAATTTCCTGATGATCTATTAGAACAAACAAAAAAAATGTTAATCAATCAATATTTGTTGTCATCTGATAATCAACGTGCGGTTGTTGAACAACAGTACCTCTTCTCTAACGTTCCTTATGCTGATTTATCTCAAGATGAGTGGATCAAAAAAATGAATGCTGTCACTCGAGAAGACGTTCAAGATGTGGCAACAACTATTAATTTACAAGCAGTTTATTTCATGGAAGGAGGAAAATAACATGAAAAAAAACTATTATCCTTCTATTAATGAAACCCTTTATACAGAAGTGTTGCCTAATGGATTAGAAGTGATGTTACTGCCTAAAGAAGATTTCCATAAAACATATGGTCTTTTTACTACAAATTACGGCTCAATTGATAGTGAATTTGTGCCGATTGGAAAAAAAGATTTTATCACGGTTCCTGATGGTATTGCTCACTTTTTAGAACATAAATTATTTGAAAAAGAAGATGAGGATGTCTTCCAAAAATTTGGTCGTCAAGGTGCCGCATCAAATGCTTTTACGAGTTTTACTCGTACAAGTTATTTATTTTCAAGCACTGATAACGTCATGCAAAATGTCGAAACATTGATTGATTTTGTTCAAAGTCCTTATTTTACAGAAGAATCTGTCCAAAAAGAAAAAGGGATTATTGGCCAAGAAATCCAAATGTATCAAGATGAACCAAACTGGCGTTTATTTTTTGGTATTTTAAATAATATGTACCCAAAACACCCATTACATATTGATATTGCTGGAACAATCGATAGTATTGAACCCATTACAGCAGATGATTTATATACTTGTTACAATACATTTTATCATCCAAGTAATATGAACTTATTTATCGTTGGAAAAATGAATCCTGAGGAAATGATGGCCTTTATTAAAGACAATCAAGCGGCCAAAGAATTTCCAAAAGCAACTGAAATCAAACGTCATTTCCCGAAAGAGACAGCAGATGATATTGTCAAAGAAGATAGTATCACCCTATCTGTTAATCGACCAAAGGCAGTTGTTGGCTTAAAAGGACTTGATACACCACCTGAAGATGGATTCGAACGCCTTAAATATCAAACAACCATTCAATTATTATTACAATTATTATTTGGGATGAGCTCAAATAATTATCTTACTATGTATAATAGTGGCTTAATTGATGATAGCTTCTCATTTGAATTTTCATTTGATCGTAGCTTCCATTTTGCCGATTTCAGTTCAGATACTGATGAGCCTGAGCGTTTTGCCAACCAAATAATTAATTACTTATTAAAATCAGATAATAGTCCTGAATTAACTAAACAAAACTTAGATTTGGCGAAGAAAAAAATGATTGGAAAACATTTGAAATCATTGGATTCACTAGAGTATATTGCCAACCAATTTAGCGGAATGAAATTTGGTGACACAACTTTATTTGATTTAGTCACTGTCATTAATAGCATTGAATTAAGTGACATCAAAGCCGTACAAGAATCATTTATCAGACCTGAAGCATTAAGTCGTTTCTTTATCTACCCAGAAGAAAGGTAATTTGACATGAGATATGTGTTAGTTACAGGAGCTAGTGGAGATATTGGCTCTGCTTGTGTTTTAAAATTAGCTAAGAAAGGATACTCCGTTTATTGCCATTATTATCAACAAGAGAATAAAATCACCTCGTTGATTAATGACTTACAACAACTGTATCCAAAACAGGATTTCTTTGCTATCCAAGCTGACTTAAGTCAAGAAATTGATGTCAATCGACTAGTTGACTCCTTATTTCAACTTCATGCCATTGTATTTGCTCATGGTGGAACAGTTTATAAACTACTAACTGATACGACTGAAGAAGAGATGCGATTTTTATGGGATACTCATGTAAAACAACCCATTCGCTTGTGTCAACTATGTCAATCTTCGCTAACAAAACAATCTTCTAGTCAGATTGTCTTTATCAGTTCGGTCTATGGTCTGATTGGCAGCTCTATGGAAGTTATGTATAGTACAGTTAAGGGTGCACAAATCTCTTTTGTTAAAGCTTACGCAAAAGAAGTCGCCTCCATGAACTTAACAGTAAACAGTATTGCGCCAGGAGCTGTAGAAACACAAATGAATGCTCTATGGACTGAAAATGAAAAATATGAACTTATTTCAGAGATACCACTTAATCGTCTAGCACATCCTGAAGAAATTGCCTCACTTGTTACCTACTTATTAAGTGAAGATGCAACTTATATGACAGGTTCTGTCATTCCCATAACTGGTGGTTGGACGCTTTAATTAAAAATTAGAAAGAAAGGTGCACGCTCCCGTGGATACAATCGGTGAACAATTAAAAAAAGCCCGACTAAAAAAAGGGTTGACCATAGAAGACTTACAAAAAATTACAAAAATTCAACGTCGTTATCTATCTGCCATCGAAGCAAATGACTTCGATGCTATGCCTAGTGATTACTATACTAGAACCTTTATTAGACAATATGCTGAAGCTGTCGGACTGAATTCACGACCATTAATTCGCCGATTTGAAGGAAAGCCTGATGAAAGCTATGAACAATTGCCATCTGCTACACCAGTCAAAGGGTCTCGTAAAGAAAAACACCAAAAAGAAGCAAAAAAACAGACCTCTTTTAAATCTTATTTGCCAGTTGTTTTACTTTCTTTAGTTGTTATTGCTATAATAGGGACAATTATTTATGCTATGCGATTAGATATTGCCAGTGGTCCACTTGTGCCAAAACCTGAAAAAACGGTTGTCATTGGTAGTAGTAGTGCGCAAAGTGAAGAAAGCCAATCACAATCTAGTACTACTGAATCATCTAAAGAAACCAAAGAGTCTTCGTCTAAAAAAGCTGATAATGAAAACAAGTTTAGTATCACATCTGATGCTACAGAGTTAGTCACTTATGCTGGTAAAAATGTGTCTACTCCAATAAAACTTGATTTTACTGCTTTAGAAGGACCAGTTTGGATTGGTTTACAACAAAGTGGAACAAATGCTATCTACTATCAATATACGTTACAACCAGGTGAAACGATTAGTTCTGTTGTACCTGAAGAAGCCACAGGAATTGATATTATTGTCGGGGCATCAAATAATTTATCAGTAAAAGTCAATAATAAAGAACTCGCTTTTAATAAAGCTAATCCAACTACTGGTAAAAAAATTATTACTATAAATTTTGATACTACTAAGGAAAATGAATAGTAAAAAAAGGAAGGTCGTTTATAAATGAATTTACCAAACAAGCTGACGGTCATTAGAATTTGTATGATTCCACTATTTATGATTGTTGCTTTAGCTCCACTTAACTGGGGGGAAATTGATGTTTCTGGTACCCCCTTATTAATCACTCAACTCGTTGCAGCGATTATTTTTGCGGTAGCAAGTATCACAGACTGGTTAGATGGAAAAATTGCTAGAAAACATAACTTAGTCACAAATTTTGGAAAGTTTGCTGATCCATTAGCAGATAAAATGTTAGTTATGACTGCTTTTATTGTATTAGTTGGACAAGGTAGTGCCCCATCTTGGGTTGTGGCTATTATTGTGTGTCGTGAACTAGCCGTAACAGGCTTACGTCTATTACTTGTTGAAGACGGTGAAGTCATGGCAGCTGCATGGCCTGGTAAAGTCAAAACAGCCACTCAAATGGTTGCAATTATCTTACTTTTACTTGGAAACGTGCCATTTAACGCGATTAATTTACCATTAGATCAAATCTTTTTATACATTTGTTTAGCAGCCACAATCTATTCAGGTATAGATTATTTCGTAAAAAACAAACACGTTTTCAAAGGTTCTATGTAATAATTGGCTCTGCTTCTGTTAAAATAATGACACGAAGTAGAGTTTTTTATCTTTTTATTGGTTATTTTTTCGTAAGACACGTATAATAACCATGAAAGTATTATATTAAGGAGTGATTACATGTCTTCTCTATTTCGTTCCATCCAACGCCACGCTTTTGCTCGAGGAATCATCTATTTATTAGTCGGTATCTTGATTTTTCTTAGACCAAATCAGTTATTCAATATGGCTGTCTATTTGATTGCAGGATACAATGCTATCCTTGGTTTAATTAATCTTGTCAGTTATTTAAGAAATCAACAAAATAGTCAAGTTTCTGTGAGTATTTTTTATTTTATTGCCGCCCTTGTGATTTGGCTCTTTGCTAGACCAATTGCTAGTATCTTACCTATCTTTTTAGGTATTATGATTATTATTGGTGGAGCCACAAAAATATCACGTGCACTTAATCTAAAACAATATGTCAATATTAGTTACGTTCCAATGTTACTTTATGGTATTGCTCTACTGCTTGCTGGGATTTTTATTTTATTTAGACCTTTCAGTAGTCTAATTGTTTTATTTCAATTCTTTGGCGTGGTTCTAGCTCTATCAGGGATTTCTGAACTGGTTACAGCGATTAAAATTCGCAACTATAAAAATCCAGATGTGTTTTAATCGAAAAAACGTTGTCCTCTTACCTAAAAGGGCTCTATGTCAAATCGTGTTGATGGACAATAATATTGATGAAAAAGTCTCAAAAGTAAATATCCACCCGTGAAAACGGGTGGCTTTTTAATAGCCCTAGAAGGGCTCATTACCTACATACTCTCTAAAGAGAGCCTTTTAAAAGACCGCCAACCGCAATTCGAGAAACTTTCTATTTTTTAAATGGATCCATGTATTCACGTTTACTTATACTATCTCTTACTCTATCATCAGACTCTTGTTCTCGAATATATTTTTGGATTGTCTTCTGATTCAATCCCACAGTACTCACATAATATCCTTTAGACCAAAAACTTTTATTTCCATATTTATATTTCAAATTTCCGTGTTGCTCATGAATTAAGACAGCACTTCTTCCTTTAAGAAATCCCATAAAACCTGACACCGATTGTTTTGGAGGTATTTTTACTAGCATATGAATATGATCTGGCATTGCGTGTGCCTCTATTATTTCTACATCTTTCATCTCGCATAACTTTCTCAATATTTTTCCTATATCTTTCCTTAACTCCCCATAAATTACTTTCCTTCTATATTTGGGGGTAAATACTAAATGATACTTACAATTCCACCTTGTGTGTGCTAAACTTTTATCGTCATTAGACATAAAGAAACTCCTTTCGATACTCTTATTGCGGTTGATAGCCACTTTTTAGTATATCGAAAGGAGTTTCTTAACGCTAAAGCTATTTCTTCCACGCGCAATACGCGTGGTTTTTCTGTTTCGCACGATTTCGTGCTCAACTGACTAAAGTCATTAATAAAATAGAATTAATTGAAGTGAGGGAAGAAATTCTGGCTGTACACTAAATCGAGGCTGACCCAAAAGTCTCTTTACAGAAAACAAGCATTCAAAAATGAAACCTCTCATTTCAGAATGCTTGTTTTTTCGTGTTCTCTCACTAATATCCTTCCTATTTTTTCTCAGTTTTCTTAAATTTAGTGCCATTAACGCAAATCCCAGCTCCTGTGAAATCTTATCTTTTCCTCTTACAGAGAATCGATTGAATGCCAAATTAGCCTTCAGATTTCCAAAGGCTGGTTCAACATCTATTTTTCTTTGACGGTGTATTTCTCCTGTGACATCCTCTTTCAAAAGCTCTCTTACGTGAGCCTTAAAATATTCCCAATTCCCATTTTTTTTGAATCACTCGATTTTCACTACTCTTCGCACGAGTACATAATGCTCTAACTGGGCAATTTAAACAAGACTCACATTCATACATTTTAAGTTGTCTTTTGAATCCAGATTTATCCGCTCGAGTAGAGTAATTTCTAAATTTGACTTCTCGATTATTCGGGTAAATATAAGTATCTGCCAATTCATTATAAATCCAGTTATCTGGAATAAATGGATTTTGTTTGTATTTTTTAGTGTGTTCTTTCTGATACATTGTATAAGTAATTAATGGAGTTCTTTCAAAATCATCTAAAATTGCTTGATAGTTTTCTTCACTACCATAACCTGCGTCAGCCACAATGTATTTAGGTAAGTCAAAATAAGATTTCTTGATAGTATCTAAGAAAGGAATCATTGTTTTAAAATCCGTTGGATTTGAAAATGTTTCATATGCTAAAACGTATTGATGATTGGTTGCAATTTGAACGTTATATCCAGGTTTTAACTGACCATTCATCATGTGGTCATCTTTCGTTCTCATAAAAGTGGCATCATGATCTGTTTTAGAGTAGCTATTTCTACCGTTATAAATATCATGTTGTTCTTTATATTTTTGCTTTCTATAGATAAAGTCAGAAAAAGCTTTCAATGCTTTTTTAGGCTCTTTACGCTCAGAACGAAGTTCTTTTCTCTCTTGAACATCTGAAGTATTTTCAATTTTAGTACTTAAATCACTTACTTTCATTTCCAACTCATCAATGATTTGTTTTAAATTTTCTGTGTTTAACTCATCATCTTCTGAACAAATAGATGGGATAATTTGCTCTTCTACAAGTTGTTGATAATAGGACTTTGACTTCTCTCTCAAAGATTCTTCATAACGTTGTGTGCTCTTTTTCCAAACGAAGGTATATTTATTTGCGTTGGCTTCTAACTTTGTTCCATCAATAAAAATAGCTTCTTCATCAATTAATTGTTGAGAAACAAGCTGATTTCTAAATTGAATAAAACATTCTTGAAGTATCAGTTGAACCAGTGGGTTCACTCTGAATCGATTAATTGTTCTGAAGTTAGGTGTCTGTGATTGCGTTAACCACATGGCACGAATGCTATCTTTAGACATAGCTTCTATCTTTCTTCCTGAAAAAATAGATTGAGTGTAGCCACACAGAATAAGCTTCAACATCATTTTTGGATGATAAGACGAAGTTCCCATTCGATGCTCAAAAACTGAGAACACATCCACAGGGATACTTTCTACTAATTCATCAATCGCAAAAGCGATATCATTTTCTTCTAAATAAATATCTAAATTCAGTGATAAAGTAACCTGTTTCGTGTTATAATTCTTATACATAAATAGCACTCCTTTTTAGTTGGTTTAGTCACCTTAATTATAAAGGATAGTGCTATTTTTTTCGTCAAAAAAAGGAACAAAATCAAAAATAATTTTGTTCCTTTTAATTTTCGTTAAGAGACTTTTGGGGCAGCCTCGATTTAGTGTACAGCCTATTTCTCAATAACAATTTATACAGTGAATAAAATGATATTATGAATTAATCTCTAACTGATATTTTATACACATCAATAATTTCTTTAGCAAGATCCACAAACGTAATACTTGTCATCAAATGATCTTGACTATGGACGGTTAGCAATGTGATAGTCATCGCTTCACCCGATGCCTCTTGTGCTAACAACCCTGTCTGTGCATGATGAGCTTCATTCAAAGATTTTTCTGCTTGAGCAATCTTTTCTTCAGCTAACTCAAAATTTCCTTGCTTTGCCTCTTGGATAGCTTCCATGGCGTCACTTTTAGCATTACCCGCATGGATAATTAAACCCATAATGCTTTCTAATTGTTCTTGATTCATTTGTTCTGACATAATATCCCCCTACCCAATTAGTTCAAGAGCTGTTTTTAGTACACCCTCACCATTCATCATTCCATAGTCTTTCATTTCAATGACTTCTACAGGGATGCCTGTGCCTGACAATTTATCTTCAAACTGTTTTTTCATAAAACGAACTTGTGGACCCAGTAAAACAACATCTATCGGTTTACTAGTATCCTCAAATCGGGAATTAGCTTCTGAAGCGGATACTGCAAAAATATCTGCTTCAATCCCTTGGTCTTTTGCCGCTGCTTCCATTTTCGTTACTAATAAACTCGTACTCATTCCTGCTGAACAAATTAACATGATTCTCTTCATTTTTTTCACCCTATTCATAGTATTTTAAATTATCTTCAATACATTTTAATTCAGTAACTTCCTTAAACCAATAACCTGATTTTTTTATAGTTTTTATTTGGGTATGGATATTATTTGAAATAAGTCCATACCTATTTTTATAAGCATTTACCCATGACCAACAATCAATTGGTGTCCACAAATGATATCCAAAACAATTTGATCCTTCTTCAATTCCTTTGTGTAAATAAATTAAATGTTCGTTAATAAAATCAATTCTGTAGTCGTCTTGAACAACCCCATCTTCAGACATAAAATTTTCTTCATTTGAGATTCCCATACCATTTTCTGAGACAAACCAAGGAATATTATTATAATTTTCTTTAATATTCATAGCAATATCATATAAAGCTTTAGGATATATTTCCCATCCTCTATCAATATTCATTCTTCTTCCCGGTAATAAGTATTCATCATAATATCTATCTGGTAACCATGCACCCACACTGTTTGGCGAAACATCTGGGGCTTTAACTCTATTAGGATGATAATAGTTTACACCTAAAACATCTATTGTATTTTCTTTAATAATTTTAAGTTCAGAATCCGTACTCTCCCATAAAACATTATCTTTTCTGAGTATTTCAACTAGTTTTGCAGGGAATTCTCCATGAGCCGCAGTATCTAAAAATAATCTATTATTAAAAAGTTCTGCAAATTCTGCTGCTTCTAAATCTTTTGATTCGTTTGATGAAGGATACGTAGGAGTTAAATTTAAAATTATACCAATGCGTCCACCATCTTTATCTAAACCTAATGACCTAAACTCTTTTATTGCTTTAGCTGAAGATAAATTCAAATTATAAGCCACCTGAACAGCTTTTTTTCCATCTACTAATTTAGGATAATGAAACTCATGAAGATATTCCCCTTCAACAACCACAATTGGCTCATTATGTGTAAACCAATCTTTCACTCTATCTCCAAATAATTTAAAACATTGTTTGGCAAATAAAACATACATATCCACAACTTTTTTTGATTCCCACCCACCATATTTATGGTAGAGCTCTACTGGTAAATCAAAATGATGTAAATTAATGATTGGCTTAATATCATTCTTTATAAACTCATCAATCACATCATTATAAAAATCAACAGCATCTTGATTTAATGTTCCTAGTTCTAAATCATCGATAAGCCGACTCCATTGAATTGATGTACGTACACTGTTAAGACCAATACTTTTCATAAGTGCGATATCATCTTTATAACTATTATAGAAATTCGAAGTTACATCTGGACCTACATTATCAAAAAAAGCATCCGGTTCCACTTCGTACCAATAATCAAACATATTAGCATGCTTTTTATTAAAACGTCCCTCGCTTTGAGGTCCTGAAGTCGCTGCTCCCCACCAGAAATCTTTATCAAAATATCTTTTCATTTTTTAATACTTCCTTCACTTAATTTTTTAGTATTCTAACTATAGTCAACATCCAAAATTGAATAACTACGTGTATCATATCTATTTCTGCTCTTTGAAAATTCAATAGGTGTTCCATCTTTTAAATAAATTACTTGTTGTACTTCTAAAATTGGATCACTATCATCACACTCTAAGTATTTTTTATCATGTTCCTCTGCTCTATCTGCTTGAAAGGTACGATATGCTCCACCAAATTGTAGTCCTAATCCTTTCTTTAAGTAAGTATAGACTGACTTCTCTAAAATATCTGTTGTTAAATTAGGTACTAAATCACATGGCATTATAGTATGTTCTATTACAAAAGGTTTCCCTTCCAATATTCTCAAACGAATTATTTGATATATAGGTTGTTCTGCTTTTAGTAAAAGTTTTTTTTGTATTTCTTTATTAGGAAATCCTACATCAAATTTAATAACTGAACTTTCAAGTTTTTTATTTTGTTTTTCCATTTGATAGCTCAAACCATCATATTCCTTTATAGGAGAAACATCTTTATCCCAAAAAGAATGATCCAAAATTTTCGTTCCCATACCTCTTTGAGAGTAAACAAGTCCTTCCATCATCAAAATCTCAATTGCTTTTTTTATTGTCATTCGACTTACTCCAAACTCAAGAACTAAATCTGTTTGATTTGGAAGTAAACTATCAACAGGGTAAGTCCCATTCTTTATTCTTTCCCGTATTGTAGATGCTATTTTTTCATATTTTGTTTGCATTTTTATCCTCTTTATTAAAACATTATGTATAACATCTATTTTAGCATTAAATGTTTTCTCTATCTAGAACTCTTAAAAATGGATACCAAATAAACCCAACGATTACTAAATCAATAAGCTGAAGTATTCCACCTAAAACGGAATTCGTTGCTAACATACCACTAAAGAATATTGGTACAGTCCACGGTACCGATACACCTGTTGGAGCGGGGAAAATTCCTGCTGCCATTAATAAATAATTAAACGTAGTAACTATTAATGGAGCCAATATCCAAGGTATCATTATGGTAGCGTTTAATACTACTGGTAATCCAAATATCACGGGTTCGTTAACATTAAACAATCCCGGTGCTAAACTCAATCTACCAATATCTTTATATTGTTTCTTTTTCATCAGAAATGCCATAATTAGTACTGCTGCTAATGTCATCCCTGACCCTCCTAACCCGACGGTGAACGTTTCCATAAAAGGTTTTGTTACAATATGCGGTAATTTATCACCAGCTTGGTAAGCCGCTAAATTATCTAACATTAAAGTATTCCAAATCGGATCCATAACTGAATTAATAATAATTTGACCATGTAATCCAAAGAACCATAGAAATTGCACTAAGAATATTGCCAATAACGTCGCTGGCAGACTGCTTCCTAATCCTACGAGTGGTTTTTGAATAATTTCATAAACTACATCATGTAAATTTGTAGAAAATACTCCAGTAACAATCGCATTAATAAATAAAAAGACAGATAAAGTAATAATTGCTGGAATCAATGCTGCGAATGATTTTGTTACTGCTGGAGGAACACTGCTAGGCATTTTAATTTGCCAGCCTTTTTTTGTTACTCTACAATATATTTCTCCAGATAAAAAAGCAGCTATCATTGCAATAAACATACCCTTTGCGCCTAAGCGATCTAATGAAAGAACTCCGGATAATTCCTCTCCATTAGTCAACTGCATAACAAAAGGTGTCAAAATTAAAAAACTAGATAAAGCTACAGCCCCACCAAATACAGCTTCTACATCATATGATTTGGATAAGTAGTAACCAATTCCAAAAGTGACAAATACAGCCATTATACTCATTGTCGCATTCTGTCCATTTCCAAATAGAGATGACAACATCTCTTTTGTGCTATCACTAAAAAAAGGTAGATTGTTTATTACAACAACTATAGAACCAAACATTGTTAAAGGAAATGATAACATAAACGCATCTCTCAGTACTGATAAATATCTATTTTTTCCTAATTTATCAGCTATTGGCATTATCTTTTCTCCGATTGAATCCATAAACTTATTCATATTTTTCGCTCCCATCATTTTATGTAATCGATTACAAAAATAATTGTACTATCTTTTTTTTAAAATGTCTAGTCTTTTTTTAAATTTAAAAATATCGTATTAATTCTATTAGGATACAAAATATTAGATTTTATTACATACAGAAAATCAACTACTGGAAATTATAGATAGATTAACCATCCAAATAAGACCAACAAAAAAGAGATAGAAAACTAAATGCTTTCTAGCTCTTAAAATCAACAGTAGCTGACAAAGATATTTAAAAAGCCACCTGTTTTCACAGATGGATACTTACTTTTTATTTTGATGAGTTAATTTGCGGGATAACTGGTGGTTTTTTGTGATCCACTTTAACATCAAGTAAATCAAGAAAAAAGACGAAAGCTGGTATCCCTATAACCAGTCCCCAAACGCCGAAGAATTTTTCTGAGAACATCAAGATAACAAAGACATAAAAGATAGGTAAATCTGTTTTACTACTCATTAACTTAGGATTTAATAAGTATGATTCAATTGCATGGATAATAGCGATCATAATTAACACATAAATAACATCTTGAATACCACCCACTGTATAAGCAATTAATGACAATGGAATACATGATATAATTACCCCCGCCACAGGAATTAAACTTAAAATAAATATCATTAAAGCTAAACTTAATAATTGATCTTGTGGAAATTTCATAAAAATCAAGCCCATGATAGTTAAGATTGTATTCACAATTGCTATGATAAATTGGGCTTCTATCACAACCCCAAAAGTATTAACAAATTTTTTACCTAAATAAGCAACATCTTGACTAAAGAGTCCTATCTTACTTTTTAAAAAGGCTTGACCAAATTCTGTTACCCAATCTTTTTCTATAATAAAGAAGAAACTTAAAATCAATGACATCACAAAGGTAATTCCCATAGAACCAATGCTTGTAATCGTTGTGAACACTACTTTAGCTCCTGTTGTTAGTTGTTGTTTGATTTCATTAAACCCAACATTTTGAGCAATCCATTCATATAATTTATTATTGGTATCTGCTTTTTGATAAAAATTAAAGACTTCTTCTATCATCTGTATCGTTTGATTAAACAGTTTTGGAACATAGACTGTAATCGAAAAATATAAAAATACAATGATAAGTAGATACATTACTATCGCTATTAATTTTTTGGGGAGTTTGGTTAAATGGTGAACCCCTTCTACTACTCGAATGATTAAATACGTTAAAATAAATGTTAATAGAATTAAACTGATAATATTTCGAATTAAATACAGACATAAAAATATAATAAATAAAACTATCGTTCGCCGAACACTGCTATTTGCTTTCATACGTTCCCACAAACCAACCATCTTTTCACCTCACTGAATATTATATAGTTTATTTTACGATAAAAAGACTTGAAAAGATAGTATTTCACTTGTTGACCTTAACGTTACGTCAAGGTGTATACTCACATTATTGAAAGGAGGAGTTTTTATGTATTCTATAACTGAATTAGCTAAACTATCAGGTGTCACTACGCGAACGTTACGCTACTATGATAGCATAGATTTATTAAAACCAGCATACATCGAAGACAATGGGTATCGTTATTACAGCGAAAAAGAACTTGATCGACTACAACAGATACTTTTTTATAAACAGTTTAATTTACCCTTAGATGAAATAAAGTCTGTGTTATCAAATGATAGTGATTGCATCATTGAGTCTTTATCTAATCACTTTGATAAATTATTGGAACAGAAAAAACAGTTAGACACACTCATCCTTTCATTAGATAAAACAATTAAGTACCACAAAGGAGAAATTAACATGACTAATGACGAAAAATTTGAAGCGTTCAAACAACAACAAATAAAAACAAATCAAGAAAAATACGGGGAGGAACTACTCCAAAAATACGATACAAAAGAGATAGAGACATATGAATCTAATTGGATGAATCTATCACAGCATGATTTCAGCGACTCACAAGAGGCTGAAAAACGTTTGTTTGACTCATTAAATAAATTAGAACAAGAAGAAATCACTGATACCTCCCATCCTTTAGCCGAAGAAGCCTTTCTTGCTCATAAAAAATGGTTGTCGATTGTGAGTCCATTTTATTCATCAGTTTATCATCAACAGATGTTAGATATGTATTTAGCTGATGGGCGTTTTACGTCTTATTATACTAAACATATTTCAAAAAACAGTTTAGTATTCTTCAAAGAAATTGTCTATTACTATACATTAAATAAATGACATTCGTTTTAATATATCGTATAATAAACTCTATAAGTTATCATTTCAGTGAAATGGTAATTAGATTATAGGAGGTTTATTATGACAAAACCAACATGGATTAAAGACTTAATTTGGTATGTCGTCTTAATCATTGCATTAGTATTATTAAGAGTATTTGTATTTACGCCAGTCACAGTAAGTGGGGAATCAATGATGCCAACACTTGTTGATGGTGAAAGAAATATCGCATTAAAAATGGGGGACACAGAACGGTTTGATATTGTCTCACTTATTGCACCAGATGACCCATCTAAAAATTATGTCAAACGTGTAATCGGTATGCCTGGTGACACGGTAGAATACAAAGATGACGTGCTTTATATTAACGGTAAAAAAATGGATGAGCCTTATTTAGATGAAAAAAAAGCGGAACTGAAAAAAACAAACCCTGATGATTTACTAACCCCTGACTTCACTTTAGAGTCTTTAACTGGAGAGAAAACTGTTCCGGAAAATAGTTATTTTGTTATGGGAGACAATCGTCAAAACTCAAAAGATAGTCGATTCCCAGAAGTTGGGTTTATTCCTAAAGAAAATATTATCGGAAAATCCAAAATTGCTTTTTGGCCACCAAGTAAATGGGGTATGGTTAAATAAAGACTCGACGTGTTGATAGTTTTTACTATTGACACGTTTTTTTGTTGCATGATTACATATTTTTTATGCTACACTATGACTAAATATCAAAGGAGTTTTCTCACATGGTCGAATTATTTATCCTCATGATGGAGCGTGTTGGATTAATTATCCTCTTAGCTTTTTTATTAGTCAATGTCCCCTACTTTAAAAAATTATTACTTAGCCGGGATTCCTACCAATCAAAGTTACAACTTGCGATTATTTTTAGTTTATTTGCTATTATCTCAAACTTCACTGGAATCGAAATTAAAGATAATCAAATCGTTCCAAGTAGTATCTTAACCAACCTACACGACAATGTATCCATTGCAAATACTAGAACTTTAGCTATTGGTGTTTCTGGTATTGTCGCTGGTCCCTTTGTTGGTGGGATGGTCGGGATAATTGCCGGGACACACCGTTTTATTCAAGGAAATAGTTATAGTTGGTTCTACATCCCTTCTTCTATCTTGGTAGGGGTATTATCTGGCTGGTTAGGTAAAAAATTGACAAAAAAGGGGAAGTTCCCTTCTCCTACCCAAGCTGCTTTGATCGGAGCATTGATGGAAAGTGTTCAGATGCTTTTTATCATGTTATTTAGTGGTGGTGGTAGTATTCAACAAGGCCTTAACTTAGTTAGTTTCATCGCGCTACCTATGATTATTCTAAATAGTACGGGAACTTTTATATTCTTATCTATCTTAACCACTACTTTGCAACAAGAGGAACAAGCCAAAGCTGTTCAAACACATGATGTGCTAGAACTAGCTGCTGCCACTCTTCCCTATTTTAGAGAAGGTTTAAACGAGCATTCAGCTCAAGAAGTGGCAACCATTATTCAGCATTATACAAAAGTGAGTGCCATTAGTTTGACAGATAGTCACCGAATACTCGCTCATTATGGTGCGGGAAGTGATCATCATATCCCCGAATTAGAAGTTATTACTGAGTTATCTCGTGATGTTTTAAAAAATGGAAAACTCTCCATCGTGCATCATAAAGAACATATTGGTTGCTCGAATCCAAACTGCCCTTTAGAAGCAGCTATCGTGATTCCTTTGTTTGTTCATAAAAAAATTGTCGGCACACTTAAAATGTATTTCACTGATGCCAATCAACTCACACATGTTGAAGAACAATTAGCACAAGGTTTAGGAACTATTTTTTCTTCGCAAATTGAACTAGGTGAAGCAGAAGTTCAATCTAAGTTACTAAAAGAAGCTGAAATCAAATCATTACAAGCACAAGTTAACCCACACTTCTTCTTTAATGCCATTAATACCATTTCAGCTCTAATGAGAAAAGACAGTGCCAAAGCTAGAACATTATTATTACAACTTAGCACTTATTTTAGAGGGAACTTACAAGGTGCTAGACAAACCTTGATTCCTTTAAAACAAGAATTAGCTCAAGTTGATGCTTATCTTTCTTTGGAACAAGCGCGATTTCCCAATAGATATTCTGTCATGTTTGACATTGAAGACGACATCACGCATTTTGTCGTGCCACCATACGCTGTACAAATACTAATAGAAAATACCATCAAACATGCTTTTGGTGCTAGAAAAGAAAATAATCATGCCTATGTTTCAATTTATAAAGAACAAGAACAATTAATTATTTCTGTGGCAGATAACGGACTAGGCATTCCTGAAGACAGGGTGCTACAATTAGGAAAAGAACCTGTTTCATCTAAAAAAGGAACTGGTACGGCTCTAGAAAACTTATCAAAACGAATGACTAACTTGTTTGGTGGTCAAGCTAGTTTCGATGTTAAAAACAATTCAGGAGAGGGTGCAACCTTTACCTTAACCATGCCACTGATTGAAGCAAATGATGTAAACACTTTAATATAAAGGAATGATTCACTATGACACATGTTTTACTTGTTGACGATGAACCTTTAGCTCGTGACGAACTAACCTATTTAGTGACACAACACCCTGGTATCACGTCAACTGCTGAAGCTGATTCTGTCGAAGACGCCATGGAACAAATCATGGATAAAAAGCCCGACATTATTTTTTTAGATATTCATTTAACTGATGAAAGTGGATTTGATTTAGCGAATAAACTAAAAAAATTAAAAAAGCCACCTTATCTTATTTTTGCCACAGCCTATGATGATTATGCACTAAAAGCCTTTAAGGTAAATGCCATGGACTATATTTTAAAACCCTTTGATGAAGTGGTTGTCCACGAAGCATTAGATAAAGCAATCTCAATCATAAAACCCGCAGAAGCACCTGTAAAAAAAATGACTGATTCCATAGATGCGATTCCCATTCAAGGAGAAGACCGGATTTTTCTCGTTCACCCTAAAGACATCTATTTAGTCTCTGTCGAAGATAAAGAATTAAGTGTTCACACTGAAAAAGAAACGTACCAGACAAGTGGGAGCCTGAGTAAAATCGAAAGACGTTTGCCGATGGATTCCTTTGTCAAAACGCATCGAAGTTTCATCTTAAATACTACAAAAATCCAAGAAATACAACCTTGGTTTAACAATACACTACAAGTCACCCTAGACAATGGATTAAAGGTGCCCGTCAGCAGATCCTACGTTAAACCATTCAAAGAAATGATTGGTTTATCTTAAGCAAATCACTGCCATTTTGCTTCATGCATTTTGGGAGTGATTTTTTGTATTATACGCTTACATTTTTGCGTTTCACGTTAAAAGCCACACAAAATAGCTTCTTTCTCCTATACTAGTTTTATCAAATGAATCAGTGAAAAGGAGTTTTACAAATGGAAAAAAAAGTTTATTCATTCTTACACCAAGCATTTATTTTTGCAGCCATTATGCTCATTTCTAAAGGGATTGCCTATATATTACCTATCCCTATGCCAGCTTCAGTTATTGGGTTGATTCTTTTGTTTGTAGCCTTAAGCACAAACATCGTGAAATTAGAGCAAGTTGAAGGTTTAGGAACAAGTTTAACTGGTATTATCTCTTTCCTATTTGTTCCTTCTGGTATCTCTTTATACAACTCATTAGACATTTTAAAAGTTTATGGCGTGCCAATTTTAGCAGTCATTTTTATCGCAACTTTCGTTATCCTAGCAGTTACTGGATGGAGCGCATCTTACCTATTAGGGGTTAAAGAAAAATCTGGTGCTAAAGAAAGAAAACTAGCCTTTCTTAAAAAACAACAATTAAAGGAGGTACAAAGATAATGACCCCATATATTGGTATTGTTATTTCATTCGTCGCATTTGGTGTTGGTACATTTTTATTCAAAAAAACAAATGGCTTTTTCTTATTCACACCACTATTTGTTGCTATGATTTTAGGTGTCATCATCTTAAAAGCTACTGGTATCAACTACGAACAATATAATCAAGGTGGAACAGTCATCAGTTTCTTCTTAGAACCTGCAACCATTGCCTTTGCTATTCCTCTATACAAAAAAAGAGATTTATTGCAAAAATATTGGTTAGAAATAGTTGCTGCGATTACAATAGGATCAGCAGTATCTGTCACAAGTATTGTCGCTGTTGGAAAACTAATTCGTATGCATCCTCAAATGATGGTTTCTTTATTACCACAAGCGGCAACAACAGCGATTGCCGTTCCTATCTCTGAATCAATGAATGGAATTGTTTCTTTAACTGCCTTTGCTGTCATCTTCAATGCTGTTATCATTTACGCAACTGGAAAAATGGCGTTAAAATTCTTCCACATCAATAACCCTATTGCTAAAGGTTTAGCACTTGGTTCTGCTGGTCATGCTTTAGGTGTATCTGTTGGGATTGAACTAGGTGAAACAGAAGCAGCCATGGCAAGTATTTCTATGATTCTAGTGGGAGTCATTACTGTCATCGTCGTTCCTCTTTCAGCAAGTTTATTACAATTAACTTAATACTAGACAAAAAGACATCATCTAACTTCCCCCTTTCCATAAAAGTTAGATGATGTTTTTTTAATTATTTCTATCTAAAAGTACTTCTGTTACATGATATAAAATATCTTTTTCTACAATATCCGGTAATTTTTTTATGTTTGTTAAGGCTTTATTAGTGAAACGCTCTGCAATCATCTCAGCTTTTTCTATGCCTTTATATGTTTCGATTAGTTGTTGCACTTCTTTCATCTCTTGATTAGACAACTCTGTCTTCTTCTCTAGATAAGGTAAAAAAGCCTCACGATTTTCATTCATCGCTAAAATAAGCGGTAACGTGTAGTACCCATTCTTCATATCTTCAAAGACTGGTTTTTGCATGTCTTCTTGTGTGGATTTATAATCAAGGATATCATCCATAATCTGAAACGCCATCCCAATATTATAGCCAATTCGTTTGGCTTGAAGTTGCACTGTCTTTGGTGCATGCGAATAATGTGCTCCCTCATAACAAGAAAATTCAAATAACTGAGCCGTTTTTCCCTTTATATGTTGGAAATATTGTTTGACCGTAATATTCGTATTGTACCGCAAATTCATTTGGTCGAGTTCTCCCACTAAAATTCGCTTCATGCTTTGAGCATTTAATGAGATTGTTTTTAAATCACTTGTCGCATTTGACAATAAATGAAAATACACTGTAAATAAAAAATCTCCCGTATAAACTGCGATATCTTGACCATATAAAGCTTGCACTGACGGCATTGAGCGACGTACAGGTGAATCATCGATAATATCATCATGAACAAGCGTTGCAACGTGCAAAATTTCAAGCGAGGCTGCCATACGGTAACGTTTCTTATCTGATTCTATCGTACCGAATTTTGAAAATAATAAAAAATATGCTGGACGTAATAATTTTCCACCAGCATCAAAAAATAATTGCAGTGTTTCCGTGATTTCTTTATTTCTAATTTTAACTGACTTTTCCATGACACGCTTGGTTTCAATCAATTCTTTTTGGACAGCAGGATACATTTCCCACAGTGGATGAACAGTCATAGCGGCCTCCTATAAAATCATATAATGTACAATAATTAAGCAATGAACAATTTTCAATCATTCATTTTTGAAAAATACCTACTCTAACAGTATAATAAACAGTGGATAAAATGTGAAGGAGTTTGCGAATGAATTTTAAAGTATTTGCCGAATTAATCGAGCTTAAAGCAAAAGCTGCGAGTGTTTTCCCATTTATTATGGGATTTTTATATTCATGGTATCATTATCAACAAATCAAACCATTGTATATGCTCTTATTTTTCATCTCAATGTTACTATTTAATATGGCAGTCGATATATTAGATAACTACATGGACTATCATAATGCGACTGATGTTCACGACTATAAAAAAGAAACCAATATTATCGGGCGAGAAAATTTATCACTCACTCTTGTAAGAAATATGATGATTGGGTTGATTGTCTCTTCTGCTATTATTGGCGTATATCTTGCGTCTCAAACAAGCTGGGTCATTTTATGGTTAGGAATGTTTAGTTATTTCATTGGGATTACCTATTCAGCTGGACCAAAACCACTTTCTAGCCTTCCGGTTGGTGAAGTGACTTCTGGTGTGACAATGGGGATTGTGATTCCTTTAATCTGTGTTTACTTGAACGTATTTGATATTTTACCATTTGATGGTCAGTTTATCATTCAAGTAGCGATTTTATCACTACCAACTGCTCTAGCCATTTCAAATCTTATGTTAGCTAATAATACATGCGATGTGAAAGAAGACGTTTTAAACAACAGACACACACTTGTATACTATATCGGAAAAAAACGAGCTGTGTCACTATTTAAATTACTCGTGATTTTATCATTTGTGTTTGCCACGCTTGGTGCAGTGTTAACTATCGTCCCCATCACGTTACTTGGTATTTGGTTCATTTTTCCGAAAATTTGGAAAAATACTATGATGTATTCGAAAGAACAAATCAAAACAAAAACATTTCCACTAGCCATTAAAAATTTAGGTATGATAGCCGTCGCACAAGTAGTTTTATTCTTTTTCGGTTTATGGTTCTAAAACTTCTTAGTTAACCAAACAAAAAACACCTACAGAAAAGGGAGTAACTGTAGGTGTTTATATAGTCTATACTTCAATTAGGAGGAAGATAGATTGATTGATAAGCACACAATTAATAGCGGCAACTTTAATTGTGTGGTTCTTATCTATGAACCTAGTATAATACGCTGATAAAAAAATAAAAATACCACAAATCGGCTATAAATTTGCGACATTTTTAATAACTATCGTTATATGAACGTTAAGGTAATCTCTTTATTTTAAAATGATTAAACCATTCTGTGTTGTTGTGGCTTTTCTTCAAAGCAAACAAGCTAAGTACAAGTGAGCCAAGTGTATTAGTTAATAAGTCTCCCATTGTGTCCATCAAAGCTGCTCTGCCTACTAATTCTACTCCACCAGCAGCCGTGTATCTCTGAAGATTCATATGGAAAAATTGATCGCAAAAGAATTCCCAAAATTCCCAAAAAACACCACACACTCCGGCAAACGAAAATCCCATCAATAAAAATAGCCAAGGACTAACATCAGTAATATTTACATTCTTCAATAAGGCGACGATAATACCATACCCAATAATAGTTAAAATCATCGGACTAATAAAATGCAATATCTTATCCCAAAAGGAAATCATCGACATAAAGTGTAAACATGTTCCCAAGAAAACAGACATAAACAAGAAGAACCAGTAAAATAATATAATTCCATCTGAAAAGACTAATTTAAATAATTTTTTGGCTAAATTAGGTAAATAAATCAATACAATACCTGCAATAGCTTCAATAATCAATGTCACACTTTGACTGACTGAAAATTTTGATATGATTAATTCATAAATATTATAAAAAAGAACCCCTACTCCTATAATAGTTAACCAGAATTGAATTTTTTTCATACATTTCATAAAAATACCCCCTTTTTTTAACATTATACCATGAACGATTAGTATAAATAAAAGACCTCTTCACTTGAAAAGAGGTTAGTTTAATACATCAAATTCTGCAATACTATTTCTGATAAATCCTTGACGTTTTGGCTTTCCTTTTGTCGATTCAGTAGAGTCATCTTTTTTATGAACATCTTTAAATGCTTGGCTTTTCACCCAATTTTTTTGATGTTCTTTAGATTTCCATAAACTAAGTACAACCAGTTCCGTCACATTTTCCTCATCTGGTAGCTCTCGGCTCATGAGCTGAAAATTGATAAACCCTTCAACATGTGCCATGGCGTCTTTTGTATGAGAAGATGTAAATGCTTTAATCATATTTTCTGAATATGGTGTTTCGACATGAATGGTATTTGTTACACTAAACATAATATACTTCCTCCTATTTATTGATTTTTTATATTCTACCATAAATAATAACAATTGAGAATCATTATCAATAAAAACAGTCAAAACGCCTTGAATCAATCAAGACGTTCTGACTATTTTCCACGTTTATTTCTTTTGGCTTCTTTAATAATTTTTAGTGCTCGTTTTTTGGTTTTAATATTAGGACTACTTAAACGTCTATATGCACTAGACACATCTGTTTTTTCCATTGACTAGTCTCCTTCTGTTGATTTTTCTATCACTAATTGAAATGCTTGAGTAATGTCATCTTTATCAATATTTTTACCAATGACAACTAATTTATTGTCATTATTTTCGGTTAAACGATTAGTCAAATTAAAATTTAATAACTGGTTCACACCTTGAATTTCTGTTTGAAAGTCTTGATCAGACACATTGACAAAACCTTTCATTCTATAAATAGATTCCTGATAGTTCATCATTAACCAAGAAAGCCAATTGTGTAATAAGCCCTCTTTAACATAACCTGATTCAGAAATAATCATTGATTCAAATTCATGATGATGATGGTGATGGTGTTCTTCTTCATCATCGATTGATTGATTAAATAAATGATTTCCTAGTACCAAGTCAGCTAGCTCGGAAGATGGTTGGATTAATGAAAACTCATATATATCTGCTAGCGGATTAATTTCTTTTAGTTGCTCTTTTATTTGATTGATACTGTCTTTATTTGTAACACTTTTTTGTGAAATCAATAGTCGGTCTGACATGACCAGTTGCTTTGCCGCTTCATGATGTTGGAGATTTTGTGTAATATTTTCAGCATCCACTACTCCAATAACACTATCCAAATAAAAATACGGCTGTAACTTAGGGGTGCCCACAATCGTTTGAATAATTGGTTGTGGATCAGACACGCCACTTGTCTCAATAATAATTTGTTTAATTGGATAACCTTGTGTTACAAACACATCTAACACTGCTGTTAACGCATTTAACAAATCACCGCGTAAACTACAGCAAATACACCCACCATTCATCTGTACAATATTTTCTTTTGAATGAATTAATAACTCATGGTCAATTCCTGCTTCACCAAATTCATTTTCTATAATGACAACCTCTTCAGGTGATAGACCACTCCCTTTAATGACTTGATTAATTAATGTTGTCTTTCCTGAACCTAAAAATCCTGAGATAACTGTAATTGGTATTCCCATATCCCTCTACCTTTCTGCTAAATATTCCGTCATTTGTAGCCTATCATCGTAATTTGATCTCCCATCTCAATATTATTTTCATCAAAATGATAAGATAAACTATCTTCAACAAGTGGTGGATAAATAATATTCATCTAGATTAACCTCCTACTAAATGACTTTTCTACCTTTATAGTAACCATCACTTGATACATAGTGACTGCGTTTATATACTCCTAATACACTATCATAAGACACTGTTGATTATAGTTTTTTATGTGTTTGTCGCGCATGTTTCTTAGCTTTTGATGTTTTTCTTTTTGGGACTGCCAAATTGTTTCCGCCTCTTTTTTACCAACTTGCTTTTTTAACGCCGGGCAATTGTCCCTTATGTGCAAGTTCTCTAAATGTAATACGAGACACGCCAAACTTACGCATATAAGCTCTTGGTCTGCCATCTGTTTCATCTCTTAGTTTTAATCTATTAGGATTTGACTCCTTAGGTAGTTTACGTAACCCCTCATAGTCCTTATTTTCTTTTAATTCTTTCCTTATTTCTGCATATTCTGCCACTAATTTTTTTTGTTTTTCATATTTGGCTATCTTAGATTTTTTTGCCACTTTATTCAGCTCCTTTATTTTTTGGTCTCTTTAAATATCACACGCTGTCTAAGCTTTGGAGAATATTTTCTTAACTCCAGTCGTTCAGGTGTGTTTCGTTTATTCTTACTTGTTACATACAATCGTTCTTTTGTTTCAGAACATTCTAATATAATGGGTGTTCTCATACATCTCTTCCTTTCTAATGAGCCATCATTTCTTGTGCGACTTCTTTTCCAGATAATTCTTTAGGATAGTAAGTTGGCCAGTTTTCAAGTTCTTTATACAGTGCCTCTTGACTATCATTGCCAAAGTACAAATGGAAATGAGCTGATTTAGTATCCGTGATTTCATGATCGCTAAACTGAACATACTTAAAAGCACCTTGACTAGGATCTGTTGCCTCAAAGCAATATCTCACACCACGGTTTCCTTTTTCATAAGTTAAAACTTTTTGACCAATATACTTATATTTTGAGCTAATTTTTTTACCACTATCATCAATAAAAGTCATCGTTGAATCTGTAATATCAATTTCTTTAATTGATGTTTTATACCCTGACTCATAATACTTTTTATATTCTTCAGCAGATTTGTCTTTTTTCAATTTAGCTTTGTAATCAAACACTTGATCTAATGTGCCATCTTTTAAAAGTCGATAAACTGACTGCCAATTTCCTTTCCAATTTGATAATGGTCTATCCTGTATTTGGCTATCTTCAAAGTATCCTGCTTGTACTGTTTTTTCAGGTGTTTTACTTACAATAGATTTTGTCGTTTCTTCGCCAGTAGTTTTACTTAAAGCCGCTAGATTTTTTTCCATAACTGAAACATAGTTTTCACCTTTATCAATCTCTTTTTGACTTAGCCCCTCTAACGGATTTAATACTAATAATTCCACACCAGTTTCTTTTGCCAATGTTTTAGCAATAGCATCTGTTGCATTAGATTCAAAATAAATATATTTAATATCATTCTTTTTTACATACTTATTTAGTTCAGCTAATCTAGCTGGTGATGGTTCTTCGTCTGGAGAAAGACCAGAAATTGGTACTTGCGTTAACCCATATTCCAACGCTAAATAACCAAATGCTGCATGCTGTGTCACAAAGCTTTTTTGTTTTGCATTCTTTAATGTATCTTGATAGGACTTATCTAGAGTAGCTAATTTTTTTAAGTAATTATCAGCATTTGTAGTAAATAATTTTTCTTTATCTGGATATTTTTTTATCAGTTGATTGCGAATTTCTTCGACTTCTTTAATTGCTAAACTAGGTGCTAACCACACATGTGGATCTAGTTCATGTGAGTGCCCCTCCTCACCGTGTTCATGATGGTCATGTTCTTCTTCGCTTCCAGGTAGTAATACCATATTTTCAGTTGCTTTTATCTTTGTTACATTCCCCTCTTTTAATACTGATTCAACGGAAGGTACCCACGTTTCCATATTTTCATTATTATAGACAAAGACATCACTATCTTGTATTTTCTTTAAATCCTTAGCTGACGGTTCAAAATCATGTGCTTCAACTCCGGCTGGAACAATCATGTCTACTTCTCCAGCATCACCTACAACTTCTTTCGTAAATTCATACATCGGATAAAATGTGGTAGCTACTTTAATTTTGTCAGTATTTGTCTGCTCAGTTTTAGCAGTTGAGCATGCTGCAAGTAACCCTCCCATCATTATCAAAGACATACCTAATATTATTTTTTTCTTCATCCAAAAACCCCTACCTAACTCTTTGTTTTTTGAAATCGTAATTATTACGCTTTATGTTTTTGAATAATAACAGAGTATTTTAGGCTTGTCAACAATAAAAAAATAACTACTCATTTGATTAGTTAATCTATCAAACAAGTAGTTAGTCATTTATTTCAATTAATTTTCCATTTTGAAGAACCAATACAGTATCATATAAACTTTTTAAGTCTTTTCATTTGTCAAATTAAGCTAGACAAAATATCGTTGTCTACATAACTCAAAAATACTTCCAATGGTGTTTTATAGTTTAATGATTTTCTAGGAATATTATTTCTTTTAGAAGCGATAGATTGGATAAAAGATTCCTCAACTTTGTTGAAATCCATTTGTTTAGGTAATCCATCTTTACGTAATAACCCATTAGAGTTTTCATTTAAGCCACGTTGTGATGGTGTTCCTGGATCGGCAAAATAAATATCAATATCATTTAGATTGCTGATTGATTTCCAATTAGAAAATTCTTTACCACAATCGAATGTGATTGATTTAAATAGATGGCATGGAAACTTTTTAAACCAATTATTTAAACTATTTTCGATATCTATTGCTCGTCTGCCTATTGGTTTTAACGTAATAATCACTTTCGATAGTCTTTCAACGAGTGTGATAACAGCACTTTTATGATCTTTTCCAACAATTGTGTCACCTTCAAGGTGACCAAATTCATTATTAAAGAGTTGATAGTCCTTATTACGTTGATGGATGGTTCTTTTAAAGGCTTGTTTACCTCTTTTTTCTTTATAACCATTCGCTTTCCTTTTACCTTTCATAGGTAATGCGGTCAAATCAAACAGTCCTTGCTTAAATAATCTATAAAGAGTACTGATAGAACATGAGATAGGAAACTCAGCACGACCAATAATGACATCTGGAGTCCATCCTTGAACAACCTTCTTTTGAATGTATTCTGTTTCATTATCAGATAAAGAAATAGGACGCCTGCCACAATTCTTTTTATTATTTTTGTATCTTTTATAGTAATCTAGTGCAGATAATCCCTCATCAAAAGCTTTGTAAACATTATAGATAGTCTGTTTTGCTCGTTTCAATTGTTTCGCAACGTATGTTCCTTTTTTATTTTGATGGTAATAAGCTTCTATCAAAACTAGCTCGTCTGTAGTAAGATGTGTATAGGTCATTTGTGATCACTCTCCTTGTTTTCTTTGGTTGGAAATACAATTTGAGTGTATCACAAATGATTTTTTAGTTGTCTAGCTTAATTTTACAATCGGCGTCTTCTGTTAATCTGTGAGATACAGCAATTAACGTTCCTTCATAATGTGTTAATATATTTTTTTCCACAAATTGGTAATTGATTTCGTCTAAACTTGACGTAGCTTCATCGAGTATCAAACAATCAGGTTGACTTTGTAAGGCTTGTACCAAACTTATTTTTTGTACCTCACCACCTTCACAAAAAATTATACCATTAATGGACAAAAAAAAGACACAGATTTAAATCCGTGTCGGTAAATAATATTTAGTCAAATTTCGCTGCAAATTCGCTAAATTGTTTTCCAGCATTTGCTAAAAATTCTTTTGTATCATCATTTGTTGGTTCTAAGTTTTCATCAAACAACTGATCTGAATGACCAATGTACAATTCAGGTTGTTGCATAGTTGGCATATCTAAAAATACTAATGACTGTCTTAACACATGATGAGCTAAGACACCTGAAATACCTGAAATAGATTGTGAAGCAACAAGTGCTGGTTTTTTAGCCCATACATTTTGTCCCCATGGTCTTGAAGCGACATCTAATGCATTTTTTAAAGCAGCTGGTATACTTCTGTTGTGCTCTGGTGTGACAAAAATAATTGCATCTTGTGCTGCGACTTCTTCTCTAAAACGTGTGTATTCAGCAGGTGAGTCGGCATCTAAATCTTGGTTGTATAAAGGTAAATCACTAATGTTTATGAATGTTACCTCTGCATCATTTGGTAACCCTTTTACTATTGCCTTTGCTACCGCTTCTGAATAAGAATTTTTTCTTGTTGAACCTACAATAACGCCATATTTTCTCATAATTATTATCTCCTTATTTTCACTTACATTTTGTAAGCTTTGTTTATATTATTATATTAACACCGTCTTTTTATTAGTGCAATTTATTTGTCTCGGACTATTTTAAAAATTTATTGTGTTAAGTCCTAGATAAAATGATTAACTATTATAATATTAATGCTATGATGTTCCTCTCCAAGCCATGCTTTTATTTATTTCTATGTTACTTTTGAAAAGATAATGAACCTAATTAATAACTATAACTCACCAAATTCATCATTTTTTAAACGTGCATTTATTTAGTCTTTTTCTTATTAATAGTGTACTCTTAAATAAATCGTGATTTTCAACATCATTAAAGGAGAGATAATATGACTTATTGGTTAACAAACGTGCGTATAGAAACTGGATTTCTCAGAGAAAATGACTGGATTAAAGCAACTGAGACACAATTAGTGGCGATCCATATCCACAATGGAAAGATTGCAACGATTATTCCTACAGAAGATTTTTCTGCTACTGATAAAAAATTTATAGATTGTAATGAACAGTTACTACTACCAGGTATCGTAGAAAAACACTGCCACTTAGACAAAAGTAAATTAGGAACACCCTATACTCCTATCACTCCTGCTAAAAATTTAGTGGAACGTTTCGAAACAGAAATTCCTATATTAGATAGTCTAGATGAACCGATTGAGGTGCGTGCTAAAGCACTGTATGACTTAGAAGTTTCTCATGGCGTCACTTCGTTTAGGTCTCATATAGATATTGAACCAGCAACGGGCCTTAGATACCTAAACGCCATTACATCATTGCGAAAAGATGTGTGCACACCTATCGAACTAGTTGCTTTTCCACAACATGGATTATTACGTTCAAAAAGCAGCCAATTAATGGAAAAAGCTTTGCAAAATGGTGCTAATTTTGTTGGCGGTGTGGATCCTTACTCGCTAGATGGCGACTATAAAGCATCTCTTCATGAAACATTTCGACTAGCGACAACTTATAATGTGGGGATTGATATCCATGTTCATGATAGGAAAGAAGCTGGAACAACAACCATAAAAGAAATCATTCGTTTAACTAAAAAACATGGATGGCAAGATAAAGTGTTTATCAGTCATGCATTTGGCTTAAATGATTTTGTTGGTGACGAAAGAAAACAAGTGTTTTCCGATTTAGCTAAGCAGGGTATCCATATTGTAACGAGTGTTCCTATTACACCAAATACGATCCCTCCGATTATGGAGCTTATCGATTACGGTGTATCTGTTCATCTAGGTTGTGATAATATTTACGACTGTTGGTCTCCTTATGGTGATGGCTCACTTCAAGAAAAATTGGTGCGTTTAGGTGAATTATTTAATGTAAAAGACCAAAGTGATTTGACTCAGCTTTTAGGATTAATGACTGATGGCGTGACTACTTTAGATAAAAACGGAAACCATATATGGCCTAGTGTTGGTGATGAAGCTACTTATTTACTTACTCCGGCAATGTCATCAGCTGAATTTGTTGCTAGAAAATCGCCTATTACATCAAGCTATTATCAAGGAAAACAAGTAAAATAAATAAGCTGACTAGAAAGTCTTAAAATAGATGTATTGGCCACGTCCCAAAACAGGTCATGATTTCCGCGACTTCTAGCCAAATAACTCATGTGTTTTCTCGCATCATTTATAGTCATCTCTTAATCTTTGTCGATATCTATCAACATCACGCCAGAATTATAATAATCGCGATCTGTATTAAGTCTTATATTATTAATATCTGAACTAATTTTGTAATACCTTTATGAGTCGAGGCCGCTAATAAACTTCCTTGTAAATTAATTCACCATAATTCTTCTAACGAATTTAGTACTAAGATATCTGGATCAAGGTAAAGTACACGTTTTATTGTTTTAGGTAGAATATCCCCACAAAGTAAACGATAATACATCTCTTTAGGGGATTTACTGACAACTTTAAGTCGATTCTAAGTTTACTCATTTTTATTAGCAGTATTTTTCGCAAACAAACTGCATAAGATAAAAAATCCACATGTCATCACTTTTAGACATGTGGATTTTAGTTAAATTGTAAATAAATAGAGTATAGAAATCACTGTGATAAAATGCATTACATTTGGAATTTCTTTTAATCGTCCGGCAAAAATCATGCATAACTCATAAGATAAAAATCCTAATACAAGTCCTAAAGCAATTGAACCGGTTAATGGCATCATGACAATCGTTAGAAAAGCTGGAATAACTTCTTCAAATCCACCATCCCAATCAATCCCTGTGATGTTTTGCATCATAAAAATACCAATTACCACCATCGCTGGCGTGGTCACAGCTGTTGTGACAAGAGATAACACTGGATAAAAGAAGGCTGATAATAAAAACAATCCCGCCACAATGACACTCATCAAACCAGTTCTAGCACCAGCAATAATTCCTGATACAGATTCAATATAAGTTGATAAACTTGATGTTCCTAAGATTGAACCAAAGAATGTTCCCAACGCATCGGCACTGTAAATACGTTTGTTGTCTTCAAAGTTTTCTTGTTTAATATCAGATACTTGTGTAGCTGCCGCAGACAATGTCGTCGCTGTTCCAAAGAAATCTAAAAATAAAAAGGTCAAAATAATAACAATAGAATCTAACGATAACATCTTATCTAAATTTTTCACCGCAACCATAAATGTATCGTTCATCATGGCATTCATTGGCTCAGTCGGAATGACAACTGGTGAGCCTTTTGGTAATTGCGGTAATGTCGCGATGACATCTGCACTCAGGTTAAACCAATTCATTGATGCACCGAATCGAATAAACAACCCACATACGGCAGCACCAATCATTCCTAAAAACACAGCATATTGATTTTTTCTCACTAAGAAAAATGCAGCTGTGATGATACCAAAGAATGCGATAATCACATTAGGGTTAGAAAAACCGCCAAATGTAATAAACATTCCCTCATCTGGCACGATGATTCCTGAATTTTTAAAACTAACAAAAGCGATAAAAATCCCCAAACCTACTGTTCCTGCTTGTTTCACATTAGCTGGTATAGCTTTAATTATTTTAGAGCGAGCACCTGAAAAAGCAAGCATTAAAAACAACACTGAGGCAACTAAAACTGATGCCAATGCTTCTTGCCAAGATTTCCCCATTTGCAAAACAACTGAATAAGCAAAAAAGGCATTCATTGACATACACGGCGCAAGGCCTAGTGGAAATTTTGCCCATAACCCCATAATGAGCATGGCGATGGCTGAAGACAAGATAGTCGACATAAAAACGGCATCTTGTGGCATCCCTGCTTGCCCTAAAATAATCGGATTAACAAAAATAACATAGGACATCGCAAAAAATGCCGTTAACCCTCCTGTAAATTCTCGTTTAAAAGTAGAACCTGATGCTGTGATACCAAAATACTGATCAATCTTTTCCTTCATTACTATTCCTCCTATTGGTTTAAAAAACACATCATGGCAGAATAATAAGATTCATTTGCCAAAGTAAGTTACTTTACGGGTAACTTGTAGAAACTTCTAGACCGTATTACTAGAATTATATGGTTTTTTATTACCTCGATATCATAACAACTTTCTTTTACTTTTTCAACAGTAAAACGAACAAATATAATTGATTTTATAATAATAGTTAATTTTTATCGCTATTTTTTGACTATCTATTTTAACTTAATCACGATTAATCATATAAAAAAGACAGACGTTTTTTCAAACGACTGTCTTTAATTAATTATTCTGATTCTTTTGGTAAGACTATACTACCATATATCACAACAGTTATCACATAATAAATAGCATATAAGAAAATAAATAGTGAGAATGGAATCCAAATACCGTGATAAGGATCACTCATTAATTCTTTGAACATTTGTAACCCGAACAATACATGAATGATACCTAAAATACCTGGTAATAAAAATAGCACGCCGATTTCTTTTCTAATAGCTCCTTTAAGTAATGATGGTCGTGTACCAATTTTTCGTAGCATTTGGAATCTTGCCTTATCTGTGTTGGCTGATGATAAGATTTTAAACATCAAACAACTTGCTAGCATAGTCAGAAATGCTAATCCTAAAAAGAATCCCATAAATTGGAAACCAGAATAGAGAGAATTGGATATTTGATACATCACATATTTTTGTGCGGTTTGATTAAATCCATCACCTGTAGCTAAGCTTGGATTATTTGTTGTGTTTTCTTCTACCAACTTTTTAATTTGAGGCAGACTCTCTTTGAAATTAGAGACACTGATTAATTCCATATTAGTTGTTGGCAACGCTAATTGGTTAAACTCTTCTGTGGACACAAATTTTATTTCTTTGTTTTGTTGTTCTGGTGTACCATACCATCTTAGCTTTTCAGCTAGTTGTTGGTTTTCCAGCATATCTTTTCCACTATAATTTATCACTTTTTGTGATTGAAAATCTTTATCTTGGAAAGGCTGTTCGTTAAATTCATCTGCATTATAATAAAGTGTTGTCTCATCTTCTTTTTGGCTATAGGTATCATTTACAGTTGGATTTAAAGCACTCACTTTACTTGTATCGACTTTTTGTGAGTTATTTAAAATTAAATCATAAGTGGCTGATTTATTAGTTGATTCTAGTGTTTGAGTTCTAAAACCTAATCCAACAGTAATGGCACCCATTGCCATGGCAAACAAAATCGCAACCATTGTCAAAATTTGAGTGTATTCACGAATACGGAATGTTAATTGAGATAATGTAAAATTATTAAGTTTCCTCATAGAAATAGCATCGATACGTTTCAAAATACTTAACACAAAAATCGCGATCGCATGGAACAATAAATAGCTTCCTAATACAATTGTCACAAGTGCTATGGCAATACCAAACAACTGATATTGATTAATGTGAGCCAGCATATAGTATCCAATGCCCAAACTTATCACACCAACAATCGTTTCTAAAACTAATAAAACAGGATGAATTTTTAATGCTTTTGGCATGGCTTGTTCTTTCAATAATTGTAGAATGGGCTTTTTCATAATAGAACCTGCATTAATAAAAGCTGTCACTATAAATAAAATACCAAAGAAAACAAACGTCCAAATCATCGCTGATAAATTAAATGGTGAAAAGTTTTTTACGGTAATCTCAAGTTGATTAACCAACAAATAGTTGACGACCGAAGTTAACCCAATACCTACTAAATTACCAATAATAGTTGCTGCAAATCCAATGATAAATGTTTCTAAAAAGATGATTTGCGCAATTTTACTTGTTTTAGCACCCAACATCATGAGCATTGCATATGTTTTTTGCCGCAACATCATTAAAAATGAATTAGCATATAAAATATAAACAACTGTAATAATACCTAACAATACTGTCCCAAATTGAAAAATGACCGCCGCCATTTTGACTGTATTACTACTTTCTAGAAAGGCTTTGTTTGTTGCAATACTTTGGAACATATAAAAAATAGCAGATGCTATTGCTAAACCTGAAAAGAGAATCATATAATCTCGTAAACGACTTTTTATACCTGTCATGGATAACTTCCAAATCATTGATGTATTCTCCTTTCTATTGTTCTAAATTACCTAAAGAAACAAGGATTTCTCGGTAGAATTCATCACGAGATTTACCGTCACGTTTTAACTCTTGATGGATAACTCCATCTTTGATAAATAAAATACGTCTACAATAACTAGCAGAAAATGGATCGTGCGTTACCATTAATACAGATACATTGTCCTCATAATTCAACTCATCCATCATATCTAGTAAATCTTTAGCACTTTTTGAATCAAGTGCTCCTGTCGGCTCGTCTGCTAATAAAATACTAGGTTCAGTAACGAGTGCTCTAGCAGCTGCCACACGTTGTTTTTGTCCACCTGATAAAGCAGTTGGGTAATTATCTAAAATTTCTGTGATTCCTAAGCGATTGGCTACATGTTTCGTTTTCTTCTTAATCGTTTTAGGTTTCGCACTTTGTAATGACAAGGGAATCGCGATATTTTCTGATGCTGTCATTGTTTCTAGTAAATTAAAATCTTGGAAAATAAACCCAATTTTTTTTGCACGAAAATCAGCTAGCTTATTTCCTTTTAGAGTAGTAATATCTTCTCCTGCAATACTGACTGAACCATTTGTTGGTTTATCTAATGTTGACAAAATATTTAAAAGTGTTGATTTACCTGATCCAGAAGCTCCCATAATCCCAATAAATTCACCTTCTTTAACCTCAAATGTCACACCATTGAGTGCAGTTGTTTGCTTTTCATTTGGTTTACCATATACCTTTTTTAAATCTGTTACACTTACCACAGATACCATATAAATCCTCCTTAAAATACCTTTATTCATGTTCTTCATCATCGATACCAATAGATTAAACCAAAAATCTGATGATAACTATTGAACTAGAGAGCGATTTTCACCCCGACCTTAGACCGATTAAAAAACATTCACTAATAGACTTATTATATCATATTGTGTTTTTGTATAAATATAAAATAAAAAGCAACCCTTGGCTGCTTATAAAATACAAAAATATTTATTTGACATACATCACATGATAATGACCATATTTTTCTAGCATCGCTTTATTTAATGTCACACCTAAACCATTTTCCTTAGGTACACTTAGCCTTCCATTTTCTAGTTCAAACGTTTCATTAATGATATCTTCTTTAAAATATCGAGTTGAAGCGGAAATATCACCGGGAAAATTAAACCCTTCTTGAGAAGCAAAAGCCAAGTTAAGTGCTCGTCCAACACCTGACTCAAACATGCCACCACACCATAGTCCTAAGCCATTATTTTTACAATACTCAACAATTTTTTGTGCTTGTGTCACACCACCTACACGCGAAATTTTTAGATTAACAGCTCCCAAACTACCTAAACGATGACCTAACATCACATCTTCTACACTACGAATATTTTCATCTAGACAAATCGGTGTTTCAATATTCTTTTGAAGTTCAGCATGTTCTAAAAAATCTGAATAGCCAAAAGGTTGCTCAATCATCGATAGTTGATACGTGTCTAGTTCCTTGAAAATAGCTAGACTGTCTAAATCATAAGCAGAATTTGCATCCACCATTAAAAGCATCTCTGGAAAATGACTTCTTACAGCTTTCACAAAACTCACATCCTGATTGGGTGCTATTTTTAATTTTATCCGAGTATATCCTTCAGCCACATAACGTGATACCACTTCAATCAAATCCTGTACGCTTTTTTGAATGCCAATACTCACCCCAACAGATAATTTGTCAGTCTGACTACTAAATAGTTCTGCCAAACTTTTTTTATGCCTTTTTGCATACAAATCCCAAATTGCTGTTTCTAAAGAAGATTTAGCCATCCAGTTTCCACGTATGACGGAAAATAATCGTGTGACATCATCGGGATGAGTAATCTGTGACTGAACTAACAACGGAATTAAATGATTAGCTAGAATCAATCGAGCTGTTTCTAATGTTTCTTCTGTATAATCAGGTTGTTCAAACGCTACTAATTCCCCGTATCCTTGGTTACCAAGTTCATCTGTCACAACAAGAATATCCATTGCTTTATGCGATAAAAAGCCATAACTTGTTTTAAATGGTGCCACTAGAGGTAGTTTCACATGATAACTCTCTATTTTTGTTATATTCATAACCTATCCCTCACTCTAAAAGTTGTGTCACTGTTGCTAAAAACTCTGCTGGTTTTTCAACATGAATGCAATGACCACTATCTTCAAACTCAATCATCGTTGATTCTGTCATAAGCTGATTCATTTGCTTAGCCAGGGATACAAACTTAAAGTCTTTCTGTCCAACCAAAAAATAAGGATGAAAAGGATACTCTTTTTCTAATTTCCCCCACAGTGATGGTTGAGTTCCTGTACCAAAATAGTGCAAGCTCATAGCAAGTCCTACTTCTTGTTGCGACAGTCGTTCCTGTCTGATAGTCTCACGAACTGTTTGTGGCAAAGTCTTTTGTGTATCAAACAAAGGGATAGTCTCCCAGTAATCAACAAATTTTTCAATCCCCTTATCTAGCAATAAACAAGCTAAACGATTATCTGATTGGCGACGATTCCACCTTGAATCAGCATCAGCTAACCCTGGGGAAGAACTTTCCAAAATCAGTGAATTGACTCGTGTCGGATATTCAAATGCGTAAGCCAATGCAAGACGTCCTCCCATTGAGTAACCTAACAGATCTATTTTATCTAGATTAAAAAACTCACGTATCTCTTCCAAATCTTTTACCTGTTGTTCACTTGTATAGCGATAAGGATGAACAAAGACACTTGTCTTTCCATGCCCTATCAGATCAATCGCGATAACATTATGGGTTTTGATATCATGTAAAAAACGAAACGTTTGTGATGTTCCAGTAAACCCATGCAAACACACTAATGTTGGCTTCATACAGTCGAACTCGGTTACATAATTGATATAATAGTCTAAATCTCTGACGCTTATTAGCATGTCATATCACGTTCTATTGTCTGACGTACTTGTTGTTGAAACACTCTTCTTAACTCTGCGTTTTCTTCTCGATTAGTACGAACTTCAATCAATTTTGGATAATTCGGACGGTCGTTAAGTAAGCTTTCTAACTCATTTAAGGATTCAGCAGATGAATAATCTAGCGATACCATGTTAGCCATAGCTTCAAAATTAACATTAATTGAGGTAGCAAATAAGTCATCAAACAAAGATGTCGGTAAGTCCTTTTGAGATAACATTGAAAATATCCCCCCACCATCGTTGTTGATTACAATAATTGTAATAGGTAATTGATATTTTGTCACCATCGCCAAGCCTGTCGTGTCATGAAAACAAGATAAATCCCCTATCAATAGTCGTGTATGACGCGTTGTATCATTTGCTGCCACACCTAAAGCAGTTGAGGTTACCCCGTCTATTCCGTTTACGCCACGATTACCATAAATAGTCACTCTTTTTTTCGTCACAGGAAGATATGTATCTAAATCTCTAATAGGCATACTATTTGAGACAAACAACTGATCATTTTCTTGCATCGTGCGATAAACGACTTGGGTGATATTACCGTCACTAAACAATGTTGTATCTTGGCTTTTTATGCTGTTTACAACGATTTGGTCTAATTTATTAAATAATTCTAGCCAACTTTCATCAGCCCTTTGTAACTGGGTTTCTAATATGTTGGATAAAAAGTCGACTTCATCTGACACGATTAATGTTGTCATCATTTTTGATGCATCTAACCATTCTGTTGCAGATTCTACTAGATAATAATCACCTGTAAATGTCGCGAGCCACTGATTTAACGGTTTTGACACAGGTAGTTTTCCAAATCGCACAATGATATCAGGTGTCATATTTTCTTTGACATAACGTAAATACGTATCATAGTATGGTGAAATTGTTGGACTATCTATGCCAAAAGTTCGAATATTCGCTAACGGATCAGCTAGAATAACCCAACCTAATTGTTCTGCCAAGTCAACTAATTGTCTCACTGCTTCCTCATCAAATGATGGCCCTACAACAAAAATGCCTTTTTTCCCCGACCAGTTTTGGCTTATCGTTTCAATCTCAGCTTTTGATAGACACCTTTTTCCAGTCATTGTATGAACTGACTTAACGTTTGGAACAGCTAAGTCTAAATCAGGTAATAGTGGCTCTCTTAACGGTAAATTCAGATGAACAGGTCCTTGTGGCAATGAATAAGATAGATTTGATAATTTTGCTCCTTGAACGTAAGCATATTGATACATCTCTTCTGTTCCTTCAGGTAACGCCATTTCAACAAACTGTTTAACTTGTGAACCATACATATTAAGTTGATTCATCGTTTGTGGTGCACCGTTATCTCTTAATTCATGTGGGCGATCTGTTGTCACCACAACAAGCGGTACATTCGATTGCTTCGCCTCAGACACGGCAGGTAAATAATTTGCCGCCGCTGTTCCTGATGTACACACTAAAGCCACTGGTTTTTGACTTGCTTTACTCAACCCCAAAGCAAAAAATCCAGCTGAACGTTCATCGACATCAATATAGGTTTTTATTTCTGAACGTTGGTGCAATAAAATGGACACGGGCGTAGACCTAGACCCTGGACTAATCACTGCTTGAGTTACTCCACCATCAATCAACCCTTGGATGAATGAATTGATATAGTTTGTCATACTACTTTGATGTGACATTTTCTTCTCCTCCTATCGCACGTAACATTGGCTGAAATTTCACACGTGTTTCTTTTAATTCTTCTTGAGGAATAGAGTCTGCTACAACCCCACAGCCTGCATATAGCGTTGCTGATTTTCCTGATAAAAGTGCCGAACGAATGCCTACCGCAAATTCACCTTCCTCAAGTATCACCGAACTCCAACCAATTGGGGCTCCGTACAAGCCACGATTGATTGGTTCATGCTCTCTAATCCATTTTGTTGTCAACTCTTTGGGTTGCCCACCTAATGCTGGCGTTGGATGTAACTGCTCGATAGCTGAAAAAAATGATATATCAGCTTTTTTTTCGCCACTAAATGGGTAAAATAAATGTTGTATGTCTCTGTTTTTTAATAATGATGGCTGACCTTTTTCCGATAACGTTTCAGTAATCTGGCTCATATCACGCTCGATTGCCTCTACAACGATTTGGTGCTCCACTTGATTTTTCATGTCATTTAATAATTGACTCCCAAGTTGATTATCTTCTTCTACTGTTTTTCCACGTGGGATAGATCCTGCTACACACGCTGTTGAAATATTATTTTCTTGTAGTAACAACAACCTTTCTGGTGTTGCACCTATAAAAGCATTCTCGTTATGCTCTAAAACAAAAACATACGTATTTTCTTGTTGCTCTAGACAATTTTTTAAAATATCATTCACTGAAAATACCTCTGCTGCCTCTATAAACAACTCTCGTGCTAAAACAATTTTTCTAATATCATTATCAGAGGTTATCTCATCAATCGCCAGTTCAACCGTCTCTAACCACTCTGGAACATGAATTTCATTAGCTTGTATCTGTTGACGAGTTGGTGACTCAGATTGTTTATTTTGACTAACCGTGTTCCACAATGTCACGATGTTTTCCCACTGTGTATTTAAGTCATTACTTGATTCTACAATCATATTGAACGTTAAAAAGCGATTATCATTTGTTTGGGTTACCATGATTTTAGGTATAAAAAGATACCCATCCCCTAGCTCTTGCCATGTTTTTTGACTATCGACAGTTTTATCAAAAGGAAATCCACCTAAAAAAACAGGTCCAATTCCACTATGTTTAGCATTCGTTATCGTGTTTTTAGACAATTTTTCACGACTAATAGCCATATCACTGTAATCTTTTGCCACATATTCTTTACATGTACCTAACCCCACAATAGAAAACGACGCATCTGGTGTTTGCCAAACATAACGAGTGGTAAATACTTTTTTGCTTGATAAAAATAATGCACAACAGCCTCTGAAGTGTCGGGTAAATTGACTACCCAACTAACCAACGTTGGCTGTTTTATCTCTAATTTTCTAACATCATTTGGTATATTAAACATGAATTAAAACTCCTTTAATACAATGAAAAGAAGCCAACCATACCTATCAAGATGGCTGGCGCTTCTTTTACTCATTTACTAATAATCGTTTTGCCACTTTACCACTAGCTGTACGTGGTAAGGCATCAACAACATAATATTTTTTGGGGCATTTATATTTTGCTAAAAAGTTAAGGCAAGTTTCACTTATCTTCTCTATATCTATCGTTTCGTCCATCACAATATACGCTACAGGAACTTCACCCCATGTATCGTCATGCTCTCCTACAACAGCGACTTCCTTTATACCGGATAAACTTGCTATGCATTGTTCAACTTCAGCTGGATAGATATTTTCCCCACCTGAAATAATGAGTTCACTCAAGCGACTGACAACATATAAGTATCCGCCCTCATCAAGATAACCTAAATCACCGGTTTTAAAGTAACCATCTGTTGTCCATGACGATGATTTATTTAGATAACCTGGGGAAATATTGGGACCAGATAATAGTATTTCACCAATTTCCATTGGTTCACAGGTTTCATCATTTTTTCTAATGACAAGACTTATCCCATCTAATGGTAAGCCAGATGACCCAATTTTTTGAAGGGCATCATCATATCCTAATGCCACTACCTGTGAACACGTTTCAGTCATACCAAAGGACTGAATCACGGGAATGTCTTTGCTAAAACAATCTTGTAGCATCTCTTTAGAAACAGGTCCGCCACCAACAAGTAAACATTTAAACTTATCAGAGTAGCCTTGCTTTGGATAGGCTTGTAATAATTGTTTGAGCATCACATTAACAACTGATGAAACGGTTATGTCTCCTGTTTTAAACAAACGAGACATAAGAGGTGCATCAAATTTTTCAAAGAGATACACTCCACACCCTATCACTAACTGACGAACAACAATGGATAAACCACTAATATGAAACATTGGAACAGCACATCCCCAAACATCTTGAGCCGTGATGTTCATATTTTTTTGTGTCCCCATGCTACTTGCTAAATGATTACGAAACGTTTGGATCACACCTTTAGGCTTACCAGTTGTGCCTGAAGTATACATAATAGAAGCTGTTGCATCGACTGAAAACGTTGGATAACTAATTGAATCACGCAGTGGTTGACAATGGATATCCGAAAAAGAAATCAACTGAACGTGATTGAACCTTTTTTCTTTTAAATCATCTGCGACAAATATCGCTTTCACCCCAGAATCTTCCAGTTGATAGGACAATTCTTGAGTCGTTAGATGCGTATTTAAAAAGACAATTTCTTTTCCTAAGGACCACAAAGCCAAGATTAAAAAATACATGTCACTTGAATTGTGACTCAAAATAGCGACGCGTTTATCATTTTCTGATAAAAACACCGGCACTCTTTTGGTCCATTCATCTACTTCACTAGCAATCTCTGCTAGTGTCCAAGTCTGATTAATAGTATATAACCCAATTTTTTCTGGATGTGTTTCTAGTTGTGCTGTTAACCATGGTAACATTGTCTTCACTCTTTTATGGGAATTTTGGAAATTGATCAAAGTCAGGATCACGTTTTTCCTTAAACGAATCGCGGCCTTCTTTGGCTTCGTCCATTGTGTAATATAAAAGTGTCGCATCTCCTGCTAATTGCTGGATACCAGCTAAGCCATCTGTATCTGCATTCATCGCCGCTTTAATCATACGTAGCGCAATTGGACTTTTAGTTAGTAATTCTTCAGCCCATTCCATCGTCACGTCTTCTACTTTATCTAGAGGTGCAACTGTGTTAATCCAACCCATTTCAAGAGCTTCTTCAGCTGTGTATTGTTTTGTCATAAACCAAACTTCTTTGGCTTTCTTATGACCAACCACACGTGCTAAATAACCTGAACCATAACCACCATCAAAACTTCCAACGTTAGGCCCTGTTTGACCAAACATGGCATTATCAGCAGCGATTGTTAAATCACACACTAATTGCAACACATTTCCGCCACCAATGGACCAACCTTTAACCATTGCAATAACCGGTTTTGGAATGACGCGAATTAATCGTTGTAAATCTAAAACATTTAAACGAGGGATTTGGTCTTCTCCAACATATCCACCATGTCCACGTACTTTTTGATCACCACCAGAACAAAAGGCTAACTCACCTTCTCCCGTTAAAATAATCACCCCAATATCTGTCATATCACGGCTAATTGTAAACGCATCTATTAATTCAAATACTGTTTTAGGTGTAAATGCATTATGTACATGCGGACGGTTAATACTAATTTTCGCTATTTTCCCATGTTGTGTGAATAAAATTTCATCATATTCTTTAATTGTTTTCCAATCATACATTTTATAAAGTTCCCCCTTAATTTTCTACTCACCAATTATACACAATCTTATCTGAAATAGTAGAATTGATGCTTATTACTAATAAACTTTTATAAAATACTTTGCAATGTTATAATCTAGCTACTAAAATCAAAGGACTGATAACAAATGAATGCTTTAGATTATTTAGACATTAAAATCAAAGACGTTTCAAAAGAAAAGGTCACCTTAACTATGGTAGTTGATGGGAAACACCTACAACCTTTTGGCTTAATGCACGGTGGGATGAATGCTGTTTTGATTGAAACAGCAACAAGTATTGGAGCAAATGAGTCAATAGATACGACCAAGCAAGTTGCTGTGGGACTTGATATTCAAGTCAATCACCTTAAGAGTGCCGTCAAAGGTGATACGTTAACGGTTGTAGCCATCCCTGATCATATCGGAAAAACAACACAAGTTTGGCAAGCTGAAATCACCAATCAAAAACAACAAAAAATCAGCGTGGGAAGATGCACGCTGATGGTAAAAAGGATAAATTAAGAATCAAATAATTGATGAAAAAAGTGGTTCTTTCTGTTAAATACCATGTCCCATTGTTCGATTATTTGCGATTCTTCTAGTGATATGTTTTTGGCGCCCTCTTCTGTCATCTCTATAATGTTTGCTTCGGGAAACATCAATAGTATGGGAGAATGCGTACATATAATAAATTGAGAGTCAGCTTTCACTAAATCGTTTATCATCACCATTAACTCTAATTGTGATTGTAGTGACAGTCCTGTCTCGGGCTCATCAAACAAATAAATGCCATGACCAAAGAAACGTTCTTGAACAAGTGCCTTAATCGATTGCCCTCGAGAAAAAGAGTGCAACGACCTGTCAAACAAATTACTTGATACTCCTAAATCATCTAAATCAGTGGTTAAATTATAAAACGATTCGGCCCGATAAAAATAATAATCTTTAGCATAAGAAGCATAGCGTATCAATCGACAACTTTTTGCCAAATCAGAATGTGTTTCTCGAGTAATAAAGTGATTATTTTTTGAGCCTCCTTCTAAATTTAATCCTAGTAACTCAGCGATAGCTTCAAGAAAAGTTGATTTTCCAACGCCATTTTCTCCTGTAATAAACGTGATTGGTTTAGTAAATAATAAATTATTTATATCTTTAATAAATGGTAAGTTGTAAGGAAAATCTCCTTCTTCTATTCCCTCATAGTATAATTGTTTAATGTACATTTCTTCACCCACCTTTATGTAATGAACGATAGCCTGTTTTCCTTATAGGAAAACAGGCTATCTAACTAATCAATATTTAATTTGTAAAGTTGTGAGATACTATTTACTACATTTAGATTTACTTCTCATTTAAACGACGCAATCCCGAACCTCTATTGCATCCTTGTAGCCCTATAGCTACGCCAGTTTGAATAAATTTCTTTAAAATACTCCAAATTTCGCTTAATAAATATTTTTCATATTACATACATTATAACATACTATACTCATTTTACCAAAAATATAACTATTATTAAAACCTATATATCATTCTCAATGATTGGCATAAGCTTATTGGCTAAGTCATCTGAAACATCTTTAATGTTAATAACTGACGCATCTGAAATTACCTTATTGGCAAGCTCTTTCCCTTTTACAGGATCGTCCCACTCTTTATCTTGATAATGACTAGGAACAGGATACGAAGTCACAGTTCCATCTCCATTATTGTGGTACGTAAACATCCCAGCCGCTAGAGGGTTTCCTGAAATAACAATTACATCTTCCGGTAAATAAACACCCGTTTCCCAGATTTATAAAGATTTATTTGGATATAAACTGTAAGTTGTGGTTGAATTTAATAATTCATTCACTCTAGATTCACTTAAACTAGCCGTTTTTATCAATACTTTTGCTGCTAATAATTTATTGTTTTCATAACTTGTTGATGTTGATTTAGTTGACTTTGCTACATCTCCTCCTACAATCTGACTAAAACCAGCCTTAATATCAGGGTTTTGTGTTTCACTAAAATGTAGATAGTTTTCATTGTTACCTTGATTTTGTTGTGTTACATATACTTTTGGCTGACCGTTTTCTATGATAAAGAAGTATACATGTTTTTGTAAATAAGGTTGTGTATCAGCATCTGAATAAACAGCTACTAGCTGATAAGGTGCACTTCCCTCACCTGTTTCTGACCACTCTACTTGTACTGGTTGATTATTGATTGCCATTGTCCATGTCCCGTTGAAAATATCACCAGGAACCTTTAAACCATATAAGTCAACACTATTTGATTGGTTATATTCTTTGTAGTTTTGCCCCATTTTATTACTAAATTGCGACATAAATCCTCGCAAACTATCTTTTTTGGCATCATTCCATAAAGAATTGTCAGTTTCTTCTTTCTTATTAGAACTTTCTTCTTTTTTATCTGTTTCTTTTGATTCAGATGTCTTTGTTGCTTCTATTTCTTCTTTCTCTTTTTTAGCATATTCAACTAATTTATTTGATCCTTTTTTAATTTTAATAACTGAGTCTAGTTCAGATAGTGCCTTTTCCTTATCTTTTGCTTCCTTGTATTCTAAAGCTTTATTGTAGTGCTTTAGCTGTGTTTGATAATTTTTAGCTTCATCATCTTTTGGTTTACTTTCTAAAGCCATCTCAACAAACCCTTCAGCTTGTTCAAATTTTTTCTCTATAATGGCTTCTTTGGTTTTTTGCATTGATTGATCAAACGTGTCACTATTCCCACATGCTGTCATCACGACCAAAGCCAAACCTAATACTATAAAACTTCTTAATCGTTTAGTCATTTCTGTCTCCTTTTTGTTTTTATTTATGATATTAATTATACACTATAAACTCTCTATATCTAATTAAAATACACCTTATTTTTTGTCATTATGTTGTTCATAAATCGTTAGCATATCTTGTAATAGTTCAGTTAAATATCGTTGTTGCTTTTTACTCATCGTGTCTTTTGTAGCATCATGATCATCCAACGTTCCCACATGATGCTGCGTAAATCCGTCATCACTAATAAAAATAATCATCGGAACTACCACTCCATCATATGAGGGACTATCAACGATGTATTGCTTTAAATCATCTTTATTTTTATCAGTAAAATTTTTTCCATGTGTGTCTACTTGCCAAGCTTAAGGACAATTGTAGGATATACCTAATAAAACAATTCTTTAACTTAACTCTTAATTTTGGAAATTAATACGGATTAGGTGTATCATTAGTTATAGGAGGGTGATATTTATGACATTAGAAGAAACTAAACGTACATTGAATCAGTTAGTAGCAGATTTAAGTCAGTTTTCAGTTGTGATCCACCAGACACATTGGTGCATGAGAGGTCCTGAATTTTTATCTTTGCATCCTTTAATGGATGAGTATATGGATGAAATCAACGATCAATTAGATGTAATTTCCGAGCGTCTCATCACTTTAGGTGGTTCTCCATACTCTACATTACAAGAATTTATTGATAACACTGGTATTAAAGATGAAAAAGGAACTTATGACAAACCTATTCCAGAAAGACTTAAAACACTAGTTGCAGGATACAACTATTTAATTGGTGTTTACGAAAAAGGTATTGAAGTAAGTGAAAAAGAAGGCGATTTAGGAACACAAGATATTTTCATCTCTTTCAAAACAGACCTTGAGAAAAAAGTTTGGATGCTACAAGCGACACTTAATAAAGCTCCTGGACTTTAATAGTTGAAACAAAGACAGACCATACATCGTTTGGTCTGTCTTTGTTTTGCTATAAATTATTAATTCCTGTATTATTTTTTTAAAAGGAGACTTTAACATGAAAAAATACTATCTAGTTAGTTTAACAATCGGACTATTATTATTGTTTACTTTACAATTATTAAGCTATATTAATTATCTATTGATTGACCAGGGCATTATGAATGGCATCATTGATAAAAATCTGTTACTTAAAACACCATTAATTATTATCCCACTTCTCTTTATTGCCTTTTCTATTATTGGGTTCGTAATGGATTATCTGAATCAACAAAAATAAGCACTCATAAAGGATGATGTTTGTGCAATCTTTACCCTATCTTAATCACCATTTTCACTCTCCTTCCTTAATCAATGAAAAACAAAATGCTGAATATGAAGGAGTCTGTTTCTATCATGATACGAAGTTTTACAGAAGTCGTTTAGCTAATAAAACACCGAAAAAAGCTGGTTACTTTGTCGCTTTTTGGGAAAAAGATGACCAATTGAAAAATCAAGCTTTCTCATATGAAGATGCCCCAGATATAACACTAGTTTGGATTATCGACGCCGATAAAAAAGGTATTTTTATGTTTCCAAAAGAGATGTTGTTACAAAAAACATTTTACAAACAAAATCTCAAAAAGGAAAAATAGGGATCAGAGTTTATCCTACATGGGAGTCTAACTTAAACCAAACAGCACTAAAAACACAAGAGTGGCAATCACATTACTTTAAAAGTTTGAGTACATAAAAAAGCAGATAAGAGTGTAATATACTCCTATCTGCTTTTATTGCTATTTATCCAAGTAACTCTTCTCTTAAAATTCCATACTTAATTGAATCGTAGTATACTCCGTTTAAGTACCTGACTTTTCTTATTACTGCTTCTTTTTCCATATTACACTTTTCGCCAATCTTTTGCATCCCTTCATTTCCAGACCAAGTAGTAAAACCTATATGTGGTAAATAAGAGAATAAATTAAATAAATGGACTATCCATTGGTATAGAGCGACACTACCTATCCCTTTCCCCCATAAAGATGAATCATATATTAAAATCCCTATATCCAACCATTGCTTCAACTCTCCATCTTCCCAATAAGCAGTCACTAATCCAACAATCTTATTGTTAAAAAGTATCGCTTTACTTAAAGGATCATTAATCAAACTTTTTCCAAATCCAGAAGAAAATTCTTCCCAATTCATAATAGGGTCATTAAAATATGGACCATTATACTTCATCCATTCTAAATCTGCTTTTGGCCCATAACTTATTTCCCAAATATCAAGTAAATCTTCTTCATTAATCATAGCTAATTCAATTTTTGTCATTCTAATCCCCTAAATATATAATTTAGTCGTTTACTTCACTCATAAGTCTTAAATTCATTACGACCAAGATGCCTTTAAGTCTTCTTTTTTTATTTTCCATATGAATCACTTCCTTTAATATTTTTAAATATCAAAATCTGTATTAAACTGCTTTATCTAAAGCTTGCTCTAAATCTTTAATTAAATCATCCGCGTTTTCAATTCCTATGGCTAATCTAAGTAGGCCTTCTGATATACCGATTTTTGCACGTAATTCTGAACTATAATAATCATGAGTCATACTAGCTGGGTGACAAATTAAACTCTCTACTCCACCTAAACTAACTGCTAAATTAATAATATCCAATGCATCAACGAATTTTTCTGGACTTGCTTCTGGCACTAGTTCGATTGAAAATACCGCTCCTATACCTGAAGCTTGTTTTTTCTGAATCTGGGCTTCAACGGCTGATGATGAACCAGGATAATAGACGTTTGCTATTCTAGGATGTTTTTCAAGAAACTCAATGATTTTCTTTGTGTTTTCCTCTTGTTTATCCATGCGGACTGTTAATGTTTTAATCCCTTGAATCAAATGATATGAATCAGTTGGGCTTAAAATATTTCCTAATGTACTCTGTAACAACTTTATCTCAGCTGCCAAATCATCATCATCTACTGTCACAAGCCCTGCAATAATGTCTGAATGCCCACTTAAATATTTTGTTGCTGAATACACGACAATATCAGCCCCTAACTCAAATAATCGTTGAAGATACGGTGTCATAAACGTGTTATCAATGATAACCAAACAATCATATCTATGAGCCAAATCACTCAATTTTTGAATATCAATAACTCGAAGTAGTGGATTTGATGGTGTTTCGATAAATATCGCTTTCACATTAGGCGTTAAATCTGCATCCGTTAAGTCATTAACATCATCTACTAACTCAAAATCTATTCCTTGTTGAGTAAATAATTTATCTGCATAACGATAAGTTCCACCATATAAATCACAATTTAATAATACTTTATCTCCTTGTTTAAATAAATTAAACACAGTTGTCGTTGCTGCCATACCTGATGAAAAAGCAAAACCATGTTTCACTCCTTCTAGTTGGCTCACTAAAGCTTCTAAATTAAATCGAGTGGGATTTTCCCCTCGCCCGTATCCAAATTCTTGGAAACTTGATAATGACTCTTGTACATACGTTGTTGCCAAATGAATTGGTGGGACAACGGATCCTTTTTCATTTTCAACTGCTGGTATACCTTGAACAACCAATGAATCAAATTCCATCCTTATTCACTCCTTTTATCAATATAATCTCTGATTTCCTCTCATTTAATTCTAATAATACTAACGCACCTTTTTTATAATGTCAATTAGCATGATACTAATTTTAGTAATACCAATAATTAACTTACTAGAATTCAAAGATATGATATTATAAAACCATTAAAAATATTAATTTAGTTAAGGAGGTTATTTTCATTAAATCAATTGATATAAAAAAATCCACCACTTATTTACGCACGACACTCCTGATTATCATATTAGTAGGTTTTATCACCTTTATAATTCATCCTGATTTAAAAAGTATCATAGAATCTACCCCTACGTTAACAAGTACGCCAAATAAATTAGTTAAAGTAATGCAATACATCATCAATAACGGATTAAAAGTGCCCTTCTCTATGCTTGTACTTGCTCTAATCCCTGTTCCATATCTTTATTTCTTTAATACCTTTTTATCAGCGATGTTAGGTGGCATTGTTGTTGGTGCTGTTTTGTCATACTCAATCAGTACAGGATTAAATCTAATCATTGCTTCAATCCCTCATATTATTATAGAGCTAGCTGCCTTTTGTATTTGGGCATCAAGCTTGTATTACCTAAACCTCTGGATAAGAAATAAATTACACAAAAGGGCAATTAATACGACTTTCTGGTTTGAACTAAAACGTTGTGTCCTGCACTATATCAGATATGTCCTACCTTTAATTATTATAGCAGCCTGTTTAGAAACCTTTTTAACTGATAAAATATTGACTTTACTTAACTAGACTAATAAAACCTATGTTATGAGGCGAATAGGTGCTCATTTCATAGGTTTTTTACTATGGCCAAAATACTAGTATTGATGATAATAACTCCAAAATTACGTCAATAAAGCTTAGTTTTGTTTTAGATTTGTTCCTGTTCCTCCTACTTCTCATTATACCATCCCTTTACTGTTCACATTTTTAAGTTGCATTTGCTCAATTATACCACGATATAAAACATACCGCATTATTCATATAAATTTTGTTTCTGATAAAAAGATGACATAATCTTTTCATCGACTTTATCTATTAACGTTTTTTTGACAAGTTCTGCACTTACCATAAATCTACCTTCACCAGTTTCATCGCATGTGATAAGTGTTAGTTCTGCCTTTTTGGGATGGTCGTCAATGACGTGTACATCTGTCGCTTGGATGTATGACATGTCGTTGATTGTATATTCATACACATATTCTAAATCAGTCAAATAAATTGGCATCTCTTTTTTTGCATTGATTATCGGACCAAACAACACTTCTTTGTTCAACATATGATGACTAGTCAATGAATAATTTCCAACACCCATCTCTTGATTTTTTTTCATCGTTCCTGCTCCCATTAAAATAGCATAATCAGACACACCTCTTAATATTGGTAAGTTAATATGTAAATCAGGTATCGTAATGCCACCTAAAACAGGGACTTTATCATCTTTAAAAGTTGATTTTAAAGCTGAAGTAACATCAGCTCTACTCGCTTTCGAAAAATTAAAATCATCTTTTTTTGACTCTTTTTGATTCTTTTTTATATCATGTGTTGATGTCTGATGTATACTTGGTGAACCATTCATTTTTAAAACTATTTGTGTTAATTCTTGATCAAACAACAATACTAACGATACAGAAACAATAATAAAAGATATTAAAAACATCAATCTCCTTTTTTTGTTTAGTTTTTGTTTATTCTTTCTTATTTCGGTTCTTTTTTTCATTATTTTATACTTTATTCCTTTTTTTGTGTTATTATAATAATGTATTATATCATATTATTGGAGGTTTTATAATTGAAAAAGAATGTTTATGTTGGATTATTCTCAGCAATGTTGTTGGTAGGAGGAACTGCTGTCACAACTTTGGCAGAAGAAACAGGGGAAGTTATTAAAACAGAAGAAGTTGTTCAAGAACAAACAAATGATGTGAAACCTGATTTAGGAAAAGTAACATTGATTGGCTATGGTACGAATCATTATGATGATTTATTTGGAGATTATCATTTTTCAGTTGCTAAACCGGCAGAACTACAAGGTTTTAAATTAGGTGAACTAACACTAAAAGGTTATCATTACGATGCATCAAATCCTACTTATATTGGTTGGGTTTCTTTAAACCATACAGTAAAAGATGGAAAATATGATTCAGAAATATATTTTGAAGTACATGATGAAGGTGACTCTATTGCTTTCAAACCAACTAAAGGAAATATGAACGTTGCTAGAGAAAACTACCCTGGAGAATACGGCCCTTCACCTTTCTTAGGTGGAGAAATTAGTAATGGTGCGCCATTATTCGAAACACCAAATGGTACTTACTCTGCTTTTATTCGTTTAATTTTCACTAACGTTGCTCAACCAGGAGAAGATGGTCAAGAAAACATTAATAATGATGCTGTTGATGAATCAAGTAATCAACCAGACACTCCTGAAAACCCAACTGAACCCCTTGGATCTGAAAACAATCCTACTGGAAATAAAGTAGATAAACAAAACGAAAAAGAATTTGTTGAAAACATCAAAAAAGATGGTGATACAAGCGAAAAATACGCTGACAACAAAAAATTACCTCAAACAAGCCAATCAAATACTGCATTGTCAGGATTAATGTTACTTCTTATTGGTAGTGCTACTGCTGTCTTTGCTAAACTCAAATTCTCTACAAAATAACTACTAAAAAAACTTCCAACTTAATTGCTGGAAGTTTTTCTTTTTGTTAATCTATTGCCTTGTATTCTGCTGCCATACCTTTTTTCACACCAGGTCGTTGTGCAATTCGATGAGTCCATTCAACCAAATGTGTGTAGCTTTGAATATCTAAAAATTCAGCCGACCCTTCATATAAATCACCTAATACAAGTTGACCATACCAAGACCAAATAGCTATGTCGGCAATACTATATGTGTCTCCGGCGATAAATTCACGCGTTGCCAATACTTTATCTAGTAAATCAAGTTGTCTTTTAGTTTCCATTGTATATCTGTCGATTGGGTATTTCAATTTCTCTGGTGCATAATGGAAAAAGTGACCAAATCCACCACCGACAAATGGACCAGAGCCAACTTGCCAAAATAACCAATTTAATACTTCTGTCTTACCTTGAATATCTTTTGGTAAAAACTCACCAAACTTTTCAGCTAAATAAACTAAGATTGAACCTGATTCAAATACATCAATATTAGGGGTTTGACTTTGATCAACCATTGCTGGAATTTTAGAATTCGGATTGATAGAAACAAAATCCGAACCAAACTGATCGCCTTCACCTATATTAATTTTATATAAATCATACTCTACATCTTTTATTCCTAATTCTTTTAATTCTTCTAACAGAATCGTTACTTTGACACCATTTGGAGTTCCTAGTGAATAGACTTGAAATGGTGCACTCCCCACAGGAAGTTTTTGTTCAAAACGACTGCCGGCTGTTGGGCGGTTTCCACCTTTATTGTTATTTTCATCTTCCCATGTCCATACATCTGGTAATTTATAATCTGTCATATTATCACTCCTTACTTTTATACTACGGTAATGATATCACTCATTAAAAATATCTGTCCAACATAACGGGTTCTACTTAGGTGACTAAACTGACAATCCCCATCGCATTTTTATCAAATATGGTTGTTGATAACGATTGCTTAATTCTTTTAAAAAAGCTTCTAACTCACTACTTTTTAATGGCGACGTTTCAATTAGTTCTTTATAAATTTCTTTTTCTTTAGGTGTTGCAACTTTTTTGAAATAACCCCAAATGTGTTGGAATGCTACTCGTAGTGTTTTATCAGTAGGAGACATTTGTTCTAAATCTGATATCATGTACTCGTAAATTCTTTGTTTTTCTTCTGTCCACTGATTTCCTTTAGCCATCAAGCGAATGTCATTATATGCTTGCTGTGACCGAGACATTACCCAGTATTTATTCTTAGCCCATGATGACTGAAACTGGCTTAATAGCTGTTTGTTGTTTTTTTCCATTTAGTTCACCTCACATTTGCATTGGTTTTACACTAGTATTAAGGTATATTATATAAGCAAAGGTCAATTAATTAAAGAGGTGAATACTGTGGGAAAATATCAATTAGACAAAAAAGGTAAAGAAGCTGTCTCAAAATATCATGAAAAACAAACACCAAATAAAATCGACAAAAAAGCTCATCTTGCCAAATTACGTGAGAGTTATATGAAAAAGAAGAAATAAGAAAATCAAAAAGCTACTCGACTATTGAGTGGCTTTTTAAGTTATTCTATTTTTCCAGTTAAAAATTCATACATATCAGGTTCTACACGATGTTTAAGTGTAAAGTCCATTTCAACGACATTCTTTAATTTATTATCAGATGTTGGCTTTTCCTTTTGTTCAATAGTATCAATAATTGGCTCCATTTCTCCTAAATAGTAGAAATCTGTTTCTTTATCATTTTGATTATATTTTCGCTTAATAAATAAATGAATAGTCCAATTTTTAAAGTCTTTCAATATTTGGACTTCAGGAGATTTAATTGTTCTAGGTGATTTAGTAAACCAACGAAACGTTTCTTCATCGATAAATTCATCTTCATAAGCCATTAGAGAGGCTTTAAAATCTTTCCCTTTGTCTAAAGTAACAAAAATAGCAAATTGGTTATTACTGTATGTGTAGCCACCAATTCCTTGTTCATTTTGTTTGAACTCCATATTTAATACTCGTAAAACATCTTTTCGACGATACTTAGAATAAAGACATAAAGTAGATGGCATACCTTGTTTTTCTAATTTTTTCAAACCTGTCGTCACAACATCCATCACATACTTCATAAATAATGTATTTTTACGTGAGCTGTTGAAAAAATCAGTCATCGCGATTCCGTTGTTCTTTTGGTCAAACAACTGTGCTGGGCGATAATTTCTTTGTAACCCTGCTTCATAAAAAGATAAATCCAAAACTGATAAGACAGATGCTAGTATGTCCCTATCATAATCAATCGATTCTTCATCCCACAGTTTATAAATGTCTTCTGACAATAAATAAGTCTTATTTTCCATAACCATTTTCTTTATCACAAGTAACTCATGTGGTCGTCCACCGAATAATAACTCAACAGATAAAAACTTAAGCGCTAATCGCTCTTGCTCAGTAAGTAATGGGCAATCTTCTTTCATTTTCAGTAAAAATTGATCATATGTTTTTTCTCTTTGAATAATTACTAATGGATCTAACTCACCCATCTCTTCAAAATCATATAACATTGGTATTTTATTCAGCCTATTTTTTAAACGTTGATAACTTTTCCTTAGCTCGGCAAAAGAGTTTAATTTAGCCGCATCAATTGATTTAAATATCCTCTCTTTAGCAACTCGCTCAAAGTTAATCACTGAAAGACCTGTCATATAATTAACATCTATCGTATCTCGTCTTAAATTATTCTTGTTACGTGACGAATCTCCTGATAACGCCATAGGAATCATGTAGTTATTTTGATAGTTTCCAATAAAATCAATCACCGTTACAAATTCTTTCGACTCATCTTTTCTTAAGCCACGTCCTAATTGTTGAATAAAAATAATATTAGATTCTGTATTTCTAAGCATAATCACTTGATTTATTTTTGGAATGTCTATTCCCTCATTAAAAATATCGACTGTAAAAATATAATGAATCCTGCCCGACTCAAGTTCTTCAATCACCTGTTCTCTTTCTTCAATGGAGTTTTCACCAGATAAGTAGCTACTCGCTATTCCTCTTTGATTGAATAGGCGTGATAACTCTTTTGCCTCATCTTTTCGACTACAAAAAACTAACCCTTTAGGATTACTACCAGAACAGCCGTAATAATTGATTTTATCTATTAAAAATTCGACTCTCTCAAAATAAGTTAAATAAGTTAAGTCACTTGTCTCACTAATAACTTGACCGTCTTTTTCATAATCTGTGACACCGAAATAGTGAAATGGACACAATAAGTTTTCTTCAAGTGCATCTTTCAAACGAATTTCATAAGCGATATTATAATCAAATAGTTCAAAAATATTAAATCCATCAGTTCTCTCAGGTGTCGCTGTCATACCTAACAGAAAATTTGGTTTAAAATAGTTTAGGGTTTTAATATAGGATGAGGCACCTGCCTTATGAACTTCATCTATTAATATATAGTCAAACGCATCCGGACCTAATAATTCTTGATAGCCATCCTTTGATATGGTTTGAATTGTCGAAAATAAATATTTCGCATCTAAATCTTTTTTCTGTCCTGATAAAACACCATAGTCAGTATCTTTTCCACCTATAACTTTTTTAAATGATTCTATTGCTTTATGTAATATTTGCTCTCTGTGAACGATGAATAGAAATCGTTTTGGTTGATAAGAAGCAACATCAAAAGCTGCTAGATAAGTTTTTCCTGTTCCTGTTGCAGATACAACCAACCCTTTTCTTTCTCCAGACTGCCTTAGCTCTTTCAAACTATTTAGGGCTTCTTTTTGCATTCTGTTAGGGACGATATATTCACTTACTTCTTCAGTGATGATATCTTCACTTCGAGTCATTCTTTTAGGTAATGGTTGATATGTTTTCGAAAACTCAGCAATCCATTCTCGACTTAATATTGTGGCACTTTCCCATTCTTTTTCTAAATGGTCATGTATCGTTGAAATCATCTCACCATTATCATAAGAGGTAAGCTTTACGTTCCACTCATAATTCAGTTTTAAAGCTGACATCGTCAAATTAGAACTACCTATTATAAACGTTTGATGTGTCTGATGTGTAAATAAATAGCCTTTAGAATGGAAACCAGATTTATTTGATATTCTAACCTCAACATTCGGAATATTTAGTAATGAGTGAAAGACATCTGGATGATTAAAACCTAAGTATGTTGAGGTCAGTATTCTTCCTTTGATACCTTTATCAGCTAAATCTGATAATTGGGTTTTAATAGTATTTAATCCATCTTGCGTGATAAACGCAACAGATAGAATAAACGACTGACAAGATAATAATTCCTGCTGTAACACCGAGAGTAAGAATTCTTTTTTGTCTGTATCATTAATGATAAATTTAGGATTTAAATATTGGCTTTCAACATTTTTATCAATAAATGCTTTTTTTAACGCTTTATTTAGTAATAAATCACTCATCCACACCAGCCTCCATTAGTTTTTCGACAATTGGTATATCAGCTGGCGCCCAATCTAGCTGAGTTAACTTATCGAAAGATACCCACTTAGATTGCAAATGCTCTGTCAATTGTGGCTCTCCAGATTCTAAATGACAAATAAACGTACTTAAATTCACTCTACCAAAATCATAATCAAACGACACACTTGCGAATTCCTTTTCTTCTAGTTGAACTGAAATTAATAGTTCTTCTTTTATCTCTCGTACCAATGCTTGTTCTTTAGTCTCTCCAGATTCAATCTTCCCACCTGGAAATTCCCACTTTCCAGGTAGACTTTTTTCTAACCCTCTTTGACAGCAAAAGACTTTTCCCTCTTTTATAATAATTGCTCCAACAACATTTATATTCTTTTTCATTAATTCATTCCTCATTTACATCATTTATATACTCACAGGATCGCACAAAACAAATAAAGACGCAATCCTTTACTAATTATTAGACTTACTAGTTACCATCAATTCATAATACGTGGTATAATTATTTAAAAGGAATGGAGAGGTTTTTATGTCAGATAAAAAACTTTTAAAGTCAGAAAAACTCCGATTGAAGAACGACCAATTACGTGCACAAGGAGTTAACTTAGAGAAAAAATGGGGCAAAAAACTAGTAAATAACGGGTTGAATTCAAGTGCAATGGCAGGCTCTCCAGGAACAAATCCCACAAATTTAGAAATAAAAGGATCAAAATCTTTAGAAAATGGGCATGAAAAATAAATAAAAAAATAGACTATTTAAAGCAAATTGCTTTAAGTAGTCTATTTTTTATGATTATACTCATCTAACTCTTTGAGCTTTTGAACAAACTCTTGATACAAAGAAGTCGTCCATTCTGTTTCAAAATCATCAATGTAGCCTTGTTCTTTTTCGTGTAGCATTTTATCCACTTCACTAGTGTAATAGGTGATTAACCCTTTAATATCCATTATATGCCATCCCCTATAGTCATTGCTCTCTTTTTAGATTATCTTATTTTGAACTAAAAAACAGACCAATTTTTGGATAATCAAGATGACTTTTTTGACCTTTAAATATTTTTCTATTAGAAATTAAATCGGTACCCACTACCCCAAATAGTTTCGATTGGAAATGACGTAACACCATTTTGTTTCAACTTTTCTCTGATACGTTTGATATGCACTGTTACAGTCGATACATCACTATAAAATACTTCTTGTTCCCAGATTAATTCAAATAATTTTTCCTTACTCCACACAGTATTAGGATGAGTGACTAGGAATAATAATAATGAAAACTCTTTAGTCGTAAAAATAACCTCCACATCCTTCACGTATACTTTTCTGGCAGAAGGTTCGATTCTGACATCATCAATTGTGATAAACTCCTTTTCAACTGGTACTTGTTGTTGCGTCAATTTCGTAAATCGTGACAAATGGGCTTTAACACGTGCGACTAGTTCGTTGGGACTAAATGGTTTGATCATATAATCATCAGCACCTAATCCTAACCCTCTAATTTTATCTATGTCTTCCGTTTTGGCTGATACAATAATAATCGGTATGTGTTTTTCTAACCTAATTTGTTTGCATATTTCAAATCCGTCCATATTAGGTAACATCACATCTAATATAACTAAATCGTAGTCACCATTTAATGCTTCTTCTAACCCTTTTTTACCATCATGCTCAACATGAACGTTGTAGTCATTTATTTCCAGATAATCTTTTTGCAAATTTGCAATGCTTTCATCATCCTCAACTATCAATATCTGATTCATGATTATCCTCTCCTTTTACTTTTGGCAAAGTCATACGCATATTGGTCCACTGACCTTCCTCACTTGTTACTGATAGATGACCACCATGCTGTAAAACAATGTATTCTGTAATATTCAGACCTAAACCTGATCCTTTGGTTGATGGTGTCCGTGATTTATCCCCTCGATAAAAGCGATAAAATGCTTTGTCTGCTTGTTCTTTAGACATACCTATGCCGTTATCGAGTAAGTCTATGATGACGTCATCATCTCTTTCTATCAGAGATAAACTAATCTGATTTATTTCTTTGCTTTTATCTAAAAATTTAATACTATTTTGTACGATATTCGTTAATGCTCTATGAAATTGTGTCGTGTCAGCTTTAACGTAAACAGCTGTCTGCGGTAATTGAACGCTCCATTCGATAGATTCCTCAACTGAATAATCATCCATAAAATCTGCCAAAAATATTGTCAAATCAATTGTATCATAGTGAAACGTGACAGCATCCATATCAAATTTTGAATATAAAAATAATTCTTCTATCAATTCATTTAAACTTTGAGATTTTTTATAAATAGTTTGCAAGTACCTCTGTTTTTTCTCATCAGTATTAGCCACACCATCCATCATGCCCTCAACATATCCCATGATTGATGTGATAGGTGTCTTTAAGTCATGGGAAATATTAGCAATCAACTCTTTTCTATTATCTTCATATTGCTTACTAAGTTTTTCAGCTTGAGCTAATTCAGTCCACATGTTTTTAAAGCTAATTTGAAGACGTTCTACCTCTTTGACAATATGTTCTTCTGGGAATCGCTCAATCTCTGTTAAAACGTCCTCATGTTCTTTAACAGAATAGGTAGCTTCCTCCAAATGTTCAATCGGTTGTATGATAGTTTTTTTTAGGCGTTGAACGATTAATGACGCTAATAATATGGCAAGTAAGATGATGATTAATATGAGCCAAATCCCCCATTTTGTAAAGAATTCTAATAAATTACTCTCACGCTTCAGTACAATAATACTACCAAGCTTTCCATCGTCATATAAAAAATCTGATTTAATATAATGATACATTTTCCCCGCATTATCTAATGTTCCAATCGGTTCAAAATTATTTAATTCATAGTTTGGAGCATGTACTTGTAACGATTTTTCAACTAACCCATTAGAGTAGTATGAAAAATTCTGTTCTTTTCGGATCACGACATATAAATTTTTTTCTTCTATTGTTTTAATCAATTTTGTAACACGATCATTTAAAGGTAGCTTTAGCTGTTCTGGATTTTCTTGAACAATATTATATAATCCCAAATAACTATTTTTTTCATCTGCTGTAAGTGAACGTTGTGTCGTAATCATTTTATAGATGGTGGTAATATTAGGAACTTTCCCCAATGCTACGTAAAACGTCAAAGAAACAATCAGAAAAAAAGACGCAATTGTGATTGCTATCGCACTGATGTATGAATAAATAAATCGTTTTTTTATCGTCACTGGCACCACTCTCCTCATCTATTAGTTTAGCGTAATCACCCATTTTTATAAACTATTTCTGTTACTAGTTCATAGTTGTTCATTTTTATTTTATAATCGTTCATCATGAGTTTATTTAACGTTAATTTTTACCTTATATACTAAAAGTATCAGATAACACAAGGAGGAAACAATGATAAAGAAAAAAGTATACACATTATTATTTACAACAGCTTTAACAGGAGCAATATTAACAGGATGTTCTACTGCAAATCAAACATCGAATTCAAGTGATAGCTCAACTGCTAAATCTAGTACAGTTGAATCATCTTCAACATCTGAACAAGCAAAAGAAAACTCAATCGGGGCAGAATATACCTCAATTTTATCTTCTACTAACTGGCAAGGAACAGTCGTAAAAGATGCGAAAGGAAATGATTTAACAAAAGAAAATGCCGAATTCATTGGACTAGCTAAATATGATGCCAAAACAGGGTATTACGAGTTCTTCGATAAAGAAACTGGTGAAACACGCGGTGATGAAGGAACATTTTTTGTGACGAATGATGGCACCAAACGTATTTTAATTTCCACAACTAAAAACTATCAAGCTGTGGTAGAACTAACGGAAGTAAGTGATGAGCTATTTACTTATAAACGTATGGGAAAAGATAAAGAGGGTAATGACATTGAAGTGTTTGTTCAACACGTTCCTTATGATAAAGAACTATCTTTCACTAAAGGGCGCGAAGATTTAACAGCCAAGACTGGAACAATCGAGACAAAGACACCTGGAGATACTATCCTTGGTAACACTCTATGGAATGGTACAAAAGTCTACGACGAAGATGGCAATGATTTAACGGAAGAAAACAACATGTTCATCAGCTTAGCTAAATTTGATGACACTGATAATAAATACGAATTCTTCGATATTGAATCAGGTGAATCTAGAGGTGATTTTGGATACTTTAAAGTCATTGATAACAATAAAATACGTGCACATGTGTCGATTGGTGAAAACAAATATGGTGTTGCTTTAGAAATGACTGAATTAAATGATAAAAAATTTACGTATAAACGATTAGGAAAAGACAAAGATGGTAACGAAGTAACGGTTTTTGTAGAGCATGAGCCTTATTCAGGTGATCATTCACCAGCGTTTACGTTTTAGTAAAAAAACTTAGAAGTTGATCGAAACATAATTTTTAAAATGAGAATCACTAAACTACACAAACAAAAAACCCATGAAGTCAGTATTTAACCAGCTGATTTCATGGGTTTTTCTATTTTAAGACGTTAGGAATAGTCTTTTTAATTTTTACCACAACTTATCAAATAAGATCTTTTTCAATAAAATTAGATAATATTCGTCAAATTTAGTTAACTCATTAAAATACTTAGCATAGATTAACAACCGATTATCACTTTTACAAGAAATCACCTATTAACAGATCTTGCAAAACGTGAAACAGTATGACGCTCCCCACGAATAGTATCAGATAACTCTTTTATATTCTTTATACCCACTAATCCCATATTAGCATCCCCAATATGTTGGATATCAATACCTAATATTTTATTTCTCAAACCAATTTCTCTGATAGTTTGCGGATTAGCACTCTCTTGAGAAGTACCAATAGCACTCATCACTAAACGATTATTATTATGAGCCGTATCAACTGCTTCTTTAACCATTTCTTCTGTAATTCCCCAAACTGTTCCCACAGCTGGAACAAGAATAATATCCGCCCCTGCATCAATAAATACTTGTGTAGAATCCTTACTTACTACAGGCTCATCTACCCCAGCACTATGCATTTTACCAGCAATTATAACACCATTAAAATAGTTTTTGGCCAGTTTAATATTTTGTGCAATCAACTCATTTGTTACACCTGTCCCTGGATTTCCTGTTAACAATATAAAATCAAAGCCTAATTGATTAGCTAATTCAAAAGTATCTTTAGAAGCCTGTCTCCCCAAAGAAATATTTAATTTATTAGAAAACATTTCTGCGGAAGGATCTACAGGTTCAATATTAACACCGATTGGTAAACCTATCAATTTCTTTAAATCGTGAATTATATCTGACGGTTGATGATTTTCTGTATGATGATACAACCCTTTAATTTCTGGAGACAACAAATCAAAACAATTCAATAAAATCATATCTGCTCCATA